>NZ_JBEAFR010000063.1:0-88009 GCF_040062315.1 Klebsiella sp. GW_Kp181 | reverse complement strand
GCAGTTGACTTTTAATCAATTGGTCGCAGGTTCGAATCCTGCACGACCCACCAATGTAAAAAAGCGCCCTAAAGGCGCTTTTTTGCTATCTGCGATTCAAAAGATTCGAACCTGCTGCAGGTTCGAGTCGACAAAATTGTCGGGAACAATTTTGTACAACGCGTAGCGTTGCCCGAAGGGCGAGTCTCAGGATGAGACGAGTAGCGAAGAGAGACAACGGAGCCGCCTGCGGCGACGGCCCGAAGGGCAAGCGAAGCGAGTCATCCTGCACGACCCACCAATGTAAAAAGCGCCCTAAAGGCGCTTTTTTGCTATCTGCAGTATACTAAACCGGCACAGGCCTTCATCTTGCTATCCGGCACTGACCATTAATTCACCAGCGCCGCTACCAGCTTCTCCAGCGCGGGCGTCGCCTGTTGTTGGTCATAGACAATATACAAGTCAGCGGGTATGCGCTCTTCCAGCGGACGAAACACAACGCCCGGCCAGGTCATTTGCGCATAGCTATCGGCGATGAGCGTAATGCCAATTCCCATGCTGACCATAGCCAGTACCGTTTGCGGCTCCATCACTTCACGGATAATCATCGGCAAGAATCCGGCACTCTGACAGACGCGCTGCAAAAACGTCCAGTCGGTATGTATTGAAGGCATCGTAACAAAATATTCGTTACTCAGCGCCGCAAGCGGGATCGCCTCACGCACCGCCAGCGGATGCTCCTCCGGCATGGCCACCAGGAAAGAGGACTCGTGCAAACGCAGGCTGGTAAATCCTGGCGTAGGCGCTGTCGCCATCCGCCACACGCCGGCATCCAGCTCCCGTCGCTCCAGCATCGCCATCTGCATGGCGGGCATGTTCTCGCGGAAAAGCACCTCTACGTTAGGGTTCTCTTTCAAAAAACGCCGCATTACCGGGCGCATTTTCCCCCACATCGCCGTACCTATCACGCCCAGTTCTACCCTCCCCGCCTCACCCCGGCCAATCTGCTCAACTCGCGCCAGCGCCTGATTGGCGCTGGAAAGCAGGCGGCGGGACTCCTCCATCAGAATTTTTCCAGCATGGGTTAACGCCACGCTACGAGAGTGGCGAACAAACAGCAGCGTACCGAGCTCCTGCTCCAGCTCCTTGATGTGGATACTAAGCGGCGGTTGCGACATGTTCAGACGGGCAGCCGCACGACCAAAATGCAGCTCTTCTGCAACAGCCAGAAAATAGCGCAATAATTTCAGATCGATACGATGCGTGCGTTCCATGGGACATGCGCTCCTGAGGCGAAGGATAATGCGCAAAGTTACCACACTGCATCCTGGAAAATGAAACGGCGGAGTATAAACTCCGCCGCTGAAGAAGATTAATGCGTCAGCGCTTTGTTGATAAGTTTCTCAGGCTCATGTTGATAACGGAAGAACAGGGCAAAAATAACCGCCAGCAGTAATGAATAGGCGGCGAACACCAGCCAGATAGTCTGCCACTCTTTTACGCCATCAATAGAGAAGTAATCGACGGCCATACCGCTCAGAACTGAACCAACCCATGCTCCAATGCCGTTCACCATGGTCATAAACAGTCCCTGGGCGCTGGCGCGAATATTGGCACTGACCTCCTGCTCAACAAATACCGATCCAGAAATATTAAAGAAGTCGAATGCGCAGCCGTAAACAATCATCGACATCAACAGCAACACAAAACCGAACGGAGAGGGATCGCCAAAAGCGAAAAGGCCAAAGCGCAGCGTCCATGCCAGCATACTCATCAGCATGACTGTTTTGATGCCAAAGCGTTTAAGAAAGAACGGTATGGTGAGGATGAAAGCGACCTCCGCCATCTGCGACACCGAAAGCAAAATTGAGGGATAACGTACGACAAAGCTGTCGGCAAACTCCGGATTGCGGGCAAAATCATGCAGGAAAGGATTACCGAAGACGTTAGTTATTTGCAGTACCGCTCCCAGCATCATCGCAAAAAAGAAGAAAATGGCCATCCGCGGATTTTTAAATAACACAAAGGCATCCAGCCCCAGCCGGCTGGCCAGGGTGGTTCCGGCTTTCTTCTCGACGACAGGAATTTTCGGTAACGTAAATGCATAAATCGCCAGTAATAGCGACGCGGCAGAGGCGATATATAGCTGTGCGCTGCTTAACTCCAGCCCCATCAGGCTCACCGTCCACATTGCGGCAATAAAACCGAGAGTGCCAAAAACGCGAATGGGAGGAAACGCGGTCGCCGGATCCTGGCCGGACTGCGACAGACATGAATAGCAGACGCTGTTAGACAAGGAGATAGTGGGCATGTAGACCATCGCGTTAATGAGCATCACCCAGAACATCGTATCCGGATCGGTCACGGTCGTCGCATAAAGAAGCACTCCCGCGCCAACCAAATGGCAGAACATATAGGCCCGTTCTGCACGAAGCCATTTATCAGCAATGATCCCCATGATGCCGGGCATGATAATGGCCGCCAGCCCCTTAGAGCTATACACCATGCCGACGTTTGCGCCGGTGAAATGCAGCGTATTGATCATGTAAGAACCCAGGGTGACCAGCCAGCTTCCCCAGATAAAATATTGCAAAAACGACATGAGCTTTAAGCGAGAAGCGATACCCATTTTTTCCGTTCCTTGCCATTAAAGTAAGACCCCGCAAGCGGGGTCAATATTTATTATTTTCAGGCCAGTTTGCGTAAGAAGCCGCAGATCAGGTTGATAAAGTTCTGCCGGGAGAGTTCGGCCGCTGCCAGGGTTTGCGCGTGGGATAACTTCACATCGCCCAGACCTTCAGCCAGATTAGTAATCGCTGCAACAGCCACCACTTTCAACCCGCAATGGCGGGCGCTTATCACCTCCGGCACCACGGACATCCCCACCACATCGCCGCCGATAATTTGCATCATGCGGATCTCAGCCGCCGTTTCAAAATTCGGCCCGGGATAGGAGACAAATACGCCTTCAGTCAGCGGAAAACCCTCCTCTGCCGCAACGCGCTGCAGAACGGCGCGATAATCCGCATCATAGGCATTTGCCAGCGAGAAAAAGCGCTCGCCGAAGCGTTCATCATTCAGGCCCACCATCGGCGTACCCGGCATAGTATTAATATGATCGCTCAGCGCCACCAGACTTCCCGGCCCCACTTCCGGACGAAGAGAACCGGCTGCGTTAGTACAAAACAGCAGTTCACATCCCAGAAGCTTTAGCGTACGGATGGCATCGGTCATGACCGTCATGCCGCGCCCTTCGTAGAAGTGCCCGCGCCCCTTCATGCAGGCAACCGGTACGCCAGCCAGGTTTCCCAACACCAGCTCGCCGGCATGGCCGTGAACGGTACTCACCGGGAATCCAGGCAGCTTCTCGTATGAAATTGCCACTGCATCTTCAATTTGCTCCGCTAGCGCCCCAAGACCCGAACCAAGAATAAAAGCCACCCGCGGCATAAAGTCCGGCTTATGTCCGCGAATGATGTCTGCGCTATACCATGGGTTCTGTGAAAAAAGCGTGTCGCTCATAAGCTGTCCTTAGAAACTGAAGAATCGATAAGTTAATTGGCTACCATGATGTTATAACGAGGGTACGCAATCGATTACCAATACAGTTTTCCCGGACGTTCGATATCAAAAAGCTATTGATTTCATTTCTGATACAAGGGGTCATTCTCGCGCAAAGCGGTCAGCTGGCCAGCCTGATGCCGCACCACCTCCCACAGCGCTTCTGCGGCAGTTGAAAGCGAGCGATTTTTACGCCGCGCCAGCATCAGCTGACGCTCCACCACCGGAGTGAGTCGTTTCACCTGCAAATGGCTGCCCTGAGGAAGCGGCAGCGCTAATGCGGGTAAAATACTGATACCTATCCCCGACTCAACCATCGGAAATAGCGTGGCCGGATGACCGATTTCCTGCACGATATTCGCTTTAACGGCAAATCCCGAGAGCGCGGCGTCAATCAGCGGACGACTACCAGAAGCATAATCCTGCAGAACCAGCCGCTGCTGCTGGAGGTCTTGCCAGTTCACCGCGCTCCGTCCGGCAAAAGGGTGATCGCTACGGCAAAGCAACAGAAAAGGTTCGGCGAGCACCGTCTCACACTGTAAATCGGTAGCAGCGCCAGGATCGATCACAATGCCAAAATCCACTTCCCCCTGGCGGATACTCTCCAGCACCCACTGCTGGGGGCGGTCGTGTAGTACGAAATCGATTTCCGGATAACGACGGTTGCTGTCGGCAATGCACTGCGGGATAAGATGGGCGGAAATAGTCTGGCTGGCCGCCACCCGGACGGTTCCCATCAGCTGCTGCCCGACGCGTCCGGCCTCTCGCAGCGTGCCGTTTAGTTCATCCAACAGACGCTCAAGCCGGGCCGCGAGCTGCTGGCCGGCCTCCGTAAGCACCACTTCGCGCGTCGTTCGGTCAAGCAAGCGTACCCCGGTCTGATGCTCCAGCTCTTTGACGCTATGGCTTACCGCTGACTGGCTAAGGCCAATACTCTCCCCTGCCCGGCTAAAGCTTTTGACGCGAGCAACGGTCACAAAAACCTTCAACTGTCGTAGCGAGTAATTCATCTCTTTTTTTCATGAATAGATGCAATAAATCGATTTTATTTCTCAAACTAAAGAAAGCACAATAGCGACATCGATTTTCAGGAGCGTTTATGAAATTTTTCCGCATTCTTGATCCATTCACCCTAACGTTAGTCACCGTCGTCCTGCTGGCCTCTTTTTTTCCTGCTCGCGGCGGATTTGTCCCCTTCTTTGAGCATTTAACTACCGCCGCCATCGCGCTGCTGTTTTTTATGCACGGCGCCAAACTCTCGCGTGAGGCGATCGTTGCCGGAGGAAGCCACTGGCGTTTACATCTCTGGGTCATGTGCAGCACGTTTATCGTTTTTCCCGTGCTTGGCGTGCTGTTTGCCTGGTGGGCGCCTGTCAACGTCGATCCGGCTCTATACACCGGGTTTATTTATCTCTGCATTCTGCCAGCCACCGTCCAGTCGGCCATCGCGTTTACTTCCCTGGCGGGCGGTAACGTGGCGGCAGCGGTATGCTCGGCCTCGGCCTCAAGCCTGCTGGGGATCTTCATTTCGCCTTTGCTGGTCGGCCTGCTGATGAATCTGCACGGCGCGGGCGGGAGTCTGGAGCAGGTCGGTAAAATCATGCTGCAGCTGCTGCTGCCGTTTGTGCTGGGGCATCTTTCTCGCCCGTGGATTGGCAACTGGGTGACAAAACATAAAAAGTGGATCTCAAAAACCGATCAGACCTCTATCCTGCTGGTCGTTTATTCGGCATTCAGCGAGGCAGTCGTGAACGGTATCTGGCACAAAGTGGGTATCGGATCGCTGCTGTTCATCGTTATTGTCAGCATCGTGCTGCTGGCAATTGTGATAGCTATTAACGTGTTTGTAGCGCGCAGGTGTGGGTTTAATAAAGCGGATGAAATTACGATTGTCTTCTGCGGGTCGAAAAAGAGCCTGGCGAACGGCATTCCAATGGCCAATATTCTCTTCCCGACTTCAATCCTGGGGATCATGGTGCTGCCGCTGATGATCTTCCATCAGATTCAGCTCATGGTGTGCGCAGTGCTGGCGAGGCGCTATAAGCGCCAGGCCGAAGCATTGCAGGCGCAGGAAAAAAACCGCGCCTCCGAAGCTTAACGCGGACGCTTAAGGGGCTGGACCAGACCAGTCAGTCCCTCTGTTTTAATCAACAGGGTTAATGCCATCAGTTCGCCGAGATGCCCGGCAGGAAATTGATCCTTACGGGCAAACCACAGCAGATACTCTTCCGGCACATCAATTAATCGACGGCCTTTGTACTTGCCAAACGGCATTTCTGTATTGGCAATTTCAATAAGCTGCTCTTTATCCACGCGACTCTCCGAGCAGGCGCAGCATTTCGTCTTCATCGATTACCGCAATTCCCAGCTGCTGCGCTTTAGCGAGCTTAGAACCCGCGGCCTCCCCGGCGATAACCAGGTCGGTTTTCTTCGACACGCTGCCCGCAACCTTCGCGCCCAGCGCAACCAGCTGCGCTTTCGCATCGTCACGAGAGAGCTGGCTCAGGCTACCGGTCAGAACAATCGTTTTTCCGGCGAACGGGCTATCAATCTCTTCAGCATTGACCACCACCGGCGCAGGCCAGCGGACGCCCTCTTTACGCAGCTGAGCGATAACTTCGCGGTTGCTCTCTTCGGCAAAGAAATTACGCACGTGCGTGGCGACGACAATCCCGACATCCGGCACTTTTTGCAGATCGTCAATCGAGGCCTGCTCAAGCGCCTCAATAGTGCCAAAGTGGGCCGCTAAACCGGCTGCCGTCGCCTCACCCACTTCACGGATCCCCAGCGCATAAAGAAAACGAGCGAAGGTGGTCTCTTTTGACTTCTCGAGGGCATCCACGATGTTCTGCGCTGATTTTGGCCCCATGCGATCGAGCCCGGTGAGTTTACCCGGCGTCAGCTGAAAGAGATCGGCTGGCGTGTGCACATACTCTTTTTCTACCAGCTGATCGATGATTTTATCGCCCATACCATCGACGTCCAGAGCGCGACGGGAGACAAAATGCTTGAGCGACTCTTTGCGCTGCGCGCCGCAGATCAATCCGCCGGTACAGCGCGTTACCACTTCGCCTTCAACGCGTTCGACGTCGGAGTGGCATACCGGACAATGGGTTGGGAACACGATTTCCCGCGTCTCTTCCGGGCGTTCTGAGAGCACAACGTTCACGACCTGGGGAATCACATCTCCGGCACGACGAATAACTACCTTATCGCCGATGCGCAGTCCCAGGCGCTCGATTTCATCGGCATTGTGGAGGGTCGCGTTGCTGACCAGTACTCCGGCGACGTGTACCGGCTCAAGACGCGCAACCGGCGTGATGGCGCCGGTTCGCCCGACCTGAAACTCAACGTCGCGCACGAAAGTCATCTGCTCCTGCGCCGGAAACTTAAACGCCACCGCCCAGCGCGGCGCGCGGGCTACGAAGCCAAGCTGTTCCTGTAACGCAAGCGAATCGACTTTGATCACCACTCCGTCGATATCAAATCCCAGATTCGGTCGATCTTCTTCCACCTTGCGATAGTAAGTAAGCACTTCCTCTGGCGTATGGCAGAGTTTTACGCGCTCGCTGACCGGCAGCCCCCAGAACTTAAACTGCTGCAAGCGTGCCGAGTGGCTGGCCGGCAGCTCGCCGCCTTCCAGCACGCCCACGCCATAGCAAAAGAAAGTGAGCGGACGCTTCGCGGTAATCCGCGGATCGAGCTGACGTAAAGAACCTGCTGCGGCGTTACGCGGGTTAGCAAAGACTTTCCCCCCGGTTCGCCGGGCCTCTTCATTAATTTTTTCGAACCCTGCCTGCGGCAGAAACACCTCTCCGCGAACCTCAAGCCGCTGCGGAATATTGTCGCCGCGTAGCTTCAGGGGGATCGCGCGGATGGTACGCACGTTGGAGGTAATATCTTCACCGGTCGTTCCATCTCCGCGGGTCGCCGCCTGTACCAGCAAGCCGTTCTCATAGAGGATACTGACCGCCAGGCCATCCAGCTTGAGCTCGCAGCAGTAGGTAAGATCATCACTATTTTTCAGACGGTCCTGCACCCGCTTGTTAAACGCGAGGAAACTCTCCTCATCAAAGACGTTATCGAGCGACAGCATCGGAACTTCATGGCGGATCTGGCTAAAGGAGGCTAGCGGTGCGGCGCCGACGCGCTGGGTGGGCGAGTCTGGGGTGATCAGCTCCGGGTGCTGAGCTTCCAGCTCGCGCAGTTCACGCATTAACCGGTCGTATTCCGCATCAGGAATTTCCGGCGTATCCATGACGTGGTAGAGATATTCATGATGGCGAAGCGTGGTTCGCAGTTCAGTCAGTTTTTGTTCGTTCGATTCCATATCACACCATCAATGATAAAAAACCCCCGACGGGCGGGGGTTCAGGATAAGTAGATTAAACGCAAAAAGCGGGATCAGGCGTTCGCCTCTTTTACTTCACGAATGCGGTCCTGATATTCACGCAGTTTTTGCGGCGTCATCATACGACGCTGGTCGTCCAGCACCACGCCACCGACTTCATCGGCGATGTACTGCGCGGACTGCAGCATCAGCTTAAAGTTTTGCAGTTCATCGCCAAAGGACGGAACCTGCATAAAGATAGTCACCCCAGGGGTCATCATATCCGCCATGCTGTCCGGATTAAAGGTGCCAGGTTTGACCATATTCGCCAGACTGAAAAGCACCTGGCCGCTACCGTCCGGGCTCAGGTGACGATGGAAAATATTCATATCGCCAAATTTGAAGCCCGCCTGCTGGATACTGTTGATGAGCAGCTCGCCGTTAAGCTGCGAGCCATGATGCGCGGCGACGTTCATCACGATGACCGTCTCCTTGCGCTCTTTAGGCTGCGGCGCTGCCGGCTGCGGCTCAGGGGCCGGAGGTTCAGGCGTCGGCTGCGGCTGCGGAGCGGCAACAGGCTGCTGTTGAACCGGCTGCTGCACATGCTGAACGGGTTGCTGCACATGCTGCTGTGGCTGCGGCGATTGCTGTGGCTGCGTTTGCGGCGGCTGCTGGGGCTGCACGGGCTGTGTCACCGGCTGCTGCGTCGGCGCGGCATAATGCGGCTGCTGAACCGGAGCCTGAGGGTGAACCGGCTGCTGATGCGGCTGCTGCGCTGCACGGGCAGGCTCTTCCGGGCGCACAGGCTGCTGCGCCTGACGCTCATAAGGAGGCTGATACTGGTGCTGCGGCGGCTGACGAGGTGCTTCATGCTCCCCATGAACGCCGTTCGGCGCATGACTCGCCCGATGAACCCGGACTTCACCAACGCCTTCAACATCGTCATCAAAGTCGTCGCCTTCCGACTCTTCATCGTCGCGAGACTTCATACGTTTCAGTGGGCGATCGCGAAACATCGAGGAACGTTCTTTACGGCTGGTCCAAAAACCGTGCACCAGTAAAGCGATTATGGCGATCGCGCCAACAATGATTAATATCAGACGCAAATCCTGCATCATTATATTCTCTGTTGTTCTAACACCTTGCCACCACGGCAAACATTTACTCACTAAGAGTATTTGCCGATTACATCAAGTGCAAGTGCGTCTGGGGCTTTCACTACATAAAGATGAACTAAATCGTGCTTTTTGCTGTTTTTTCGAACATTTCCTAACTGGTTATTGTCGGCTAACCCGATAAAATAGCCCGACATTCAGCCTGGATGTTAAAAAAGGAGTATCACCTGACTATGGTTTCATCATCCGTAACGACCCCGCGCAGTGGCGTCTACTATTTTTCGCAGGGTTGGAAGCTGATCGGGCTGCCGGGGATCCGTCGATACGTCTTCCTCCCTCTACTCGTCAACATCGTGCTGATGGGTGGCGCATTCTGGTGGTTGTTCACGCGACTGGATAGCTGGATCCCTTCTTTGATGAGCCATGTTCCTGAATGGCTGCAATGGCTTAACTATCTGCTGTGGCCCATCGTCGTCATTTCTATTCTGCTGGTGTTCGGCTACTTCTTCTCGACTATCGCCAACTGGATTGCCGCGCCCTTTAGCGGCCTGCTGGCCGAGCAGCTTGAGGCGCGTCTGACTGGCGCGACGCCTCCGGACGTCGGAATTTTCGGTATCCTGAAAGATGTGCCGCGCATCATGAAGCGCGAATGGCAGAAGTTTGCCTGGTATCTGCCGAGGGCGATCGTCCTTTTGCTTCTCTATTTTATTCCCGGTTTCGGCCAGACCGTCGCCCCGGTGCTGTGGTTCCTGTTCAGCGCCTGGATGCTGGCGATTCAATACTGCGATTATCCTTTTGATAACCATAAAGTGCCGTTTAAAACCATGCGCCAGGCGCTACGCACCCGCAAAGTCACCAACATGCAGTTTGGCGCTCTGACCAGCCTGTTTACCATGATCCCGGTGCTCAACCTCGTGATCCTGCCCGTCGCAATTTGCGGCGCGACGGCGATGTGGGTCGATTGCTACCGTGACAAACACGCGATGTGGAAATAGCGCTATCTCGTTCGGAGCGGCTTATGCCGCTCCTTATTACTTCTGGCTTGCCATTATTTCCCTTCCGAATATAGATATGCTAAATCCTTACTTCCGCATATTCTTTAAGCGGGTATGCTGAAGCCGTACTCCCAAATTTCATACAGTTAAGGACAGGCCATGAGTAAGATTTTTGAAGACAACTCCCTGACTATCGGCCATACGCCGCTGGTACGACTGAACCGCATCGGTAACGGGCGCATCCTGGCAAAGGTAGAATCACGTAACCCGAGCTTTAGCGTAAAATGCCGTATCGGTGCCAATATGATTTGGGATGCCGAAAAACGCGGCGTGCTGAAACCCGGCGTTGAGCTGGTAGAACCTACCAGCGGTAATACTGGTATCGCGCTGGCCTACGTGGCGGCGGCGCGCGGTTACAAATTGACGCTGACGATGCCCGAGACGATGAGCATCGAACGTCGTAAACTGCTGAAGGCGCTGGGCGCCAATCTGGTCCTGACCGAAGGCGCAAAAGGCATGAAGGGCGCCATCCAGAAGGCCGAAGAGATCGTCGCCAGCAATCCGGAGAAATTCCTGCTGCTGCAGCAGTTTAGCAACCCGGCCAACCCGGAAATTCACGAAAAAACCACCGGCCCGGAAATCTGGGAAGATACCGATGGTCAGGTCGACGTCTTCATCTCCGGCGTCGGTACCGGTGGTACGCTGACCGGCGTGAGCCGCTATATCAAAGGCACCAAAGGTAAAAAAGATCTGATTACCGTTGCCGTAGAACCTACCGATTCCCCGGTTATCGCCCAGGCGCTGGCAGGCGAAGAGCTTAAGCCCGGCCCGCATAAAATTCAGGGTATTGGCGCAGGCTTCATTCCCGGCAACCTGGATTTGAAACTGGTTGATAAAGTGGTGGCGATCACCAACGAGGAGGCGATCTCCACCGCACGCCGTCTGATGGAAGAGGAAGGCATTCTGGCTGGTATCTCTTCCGGCGCCGCCGTTGCCGCTGCGCTGAAGCTGCAGGAGGATGAATCCTTTACCAACAAGAATATTGTGGTTATCCTACCCTCTTCAGGTGAGCGCTATTTAAGCACTGCATTGTTTGCGGATCTGTTCACAGAGAAAGAACTGCAACAGTAATGCCAGCTTGTTAATATCGTGTAAAAAAGCACCTTTTCAGGTGCTTTTTTGTGGCGCACATCAAACTTTTACCCCTCCTGGCATTGATTCACTTCGTTGGGTCTGGTATTTAACCAGCACATTTATTTCGATGCGCGAAATTATTCCGATTGGGATTTCCATAAGCTGAATCGATTTTATGATTTGGTTCAAGTCTTCCTTTAGCGGCATAATGTTTAATGACGTGGTAGACGTTAACGGCCTGAAGGTTTCCACAGCGATTCTCAGCTGCTGGTGCCGAAGCCGGACACGTAATGCCGGCGCTAACGATACAGGCTAAAGTTTGGCCGTTAGGCTAAACTTTAGGTCCACAACACTAAACCTATAAGTTGGGGAAATATAATGTTCCAGCAAGAAGTTACTATTACCGCTCCGAACGGTCTGCACACCCGCCCTGCTGCTCAGTTTGTTAAAGAAGCAAAAGGCTTCACTTCTGAGATCACTGTAACCTCCAACGGCAAAAGCGCCAGCGCCAAAAGCCTGTTCAAACTGCAGACTCTGGGCCTGACCCAGGGTACCGTTGTAACTCTCTCTGCCGAAGGCGAAGATGAGCAAAAAGCAGTTGAGCATCTGGTTAAACTGATGGCTGAACTCGAGTAAGTTCACGGGTTCTTTTTAATATCAGTCACAAGTAAGGTAGGGTTATGATTTCAGGCATTTTAGCATCCCCGGGTATCGCTTTCGGCAAGGCTCTTCTGCTGAAAGAAGATGAAATTGTCATCGACCGGAAGAAAATTTCTGCCGATAAGGTTGATCAGGAAGTTGAACGTTTTCTGAACGGCCGCACCAAGGCCTCCGCCCAGCTGGAGGTCATCAAAACCAAAGCTGGTGAAACTTTCGGTGAAGAAAAAGAAGCCATCTTCGAAGGGCACATCATGCTGCTGGAAGATGAGGAGCTTGAGCAGGAAATCATAGCCCTGATTAAAGATAAGCACATGACTGCCGATGCGGCAGCCAATGAAGTTATCGAAGGTCAGGCTACTGCCCTGGAAGAACTGGACGATGAATACCTGAAAGAGCGTGCTGCTGACGTACGCGACATCGGTAAGCGCCTGCTGCGCAACATTCTCGGCCTGGCCATCATCGATCTTAGCGCAATTCAGGATGAAGTTATCCTGGTTGCCGCAGACCTCACCCCGTCTGAAACCGCACAGCTGAACCTGAACAAGGTGCTGGGCTTTATCACCGACGCGGGCGGCCGTACTTCCCACACCTCCATCATGGCGCGTTCTCTGGAACTGCCGGCCATCGTGGGCACCGGTAGCGTCACAAGCCAGGTGAAAAACGGCGATTATCTGATTCTCGACGCTGTAAATAACCAGGTTCTGGTTAACCCGAGCGACCAGCAGATCGAAGAGCTGCGTAACCTGCAGGCTCAGGTCGCTGAAGAGAAAGCGGAACTGGCTAAGCTGAAAGACCTGCCGGCAATTACGCTGGACGGCCATCAGGTTGAAGTTTGCGCCAATATCGGTACCGTACGCGACGTTGAAGGTGCCGAGCGTAACGGCGCAGAAGGCGTTGGTTTATATCGTACTGAATTCCTGTTCATGGACCGTGATTCGCTGCCAACTGAAGAAGAACAGTTCGCGGCTTATAAAGCGGTTGCCGAAGCATGCGGCTCTCAGGCCGTTATTGTTCGTACCATGGACATCGGCGGCGACAAAGAGCTGCCGTACATGAACTTCCCGAAAGAAGAGAACCCGTTCCTCGGCTGGCGCGCAGTGCGTATCGCCATGGATCGCAAAGAAATTCTGCGCGACCAGGTACGTGCCATCCTGCGCGCTTCCGCTTTCGGTAAACTGCGCATCATGTTCCCGATGATCATCTCTGTTGAAGAAGTGCGTGCACTGAAAAAAGAGATCGAAATCTACAAGCAGGAACTGCGCGACGAAGGTAAAGCATTTGACGAAGCAATCGAGATTGGCGTAATGGTGGAAACCCCTGCCGCTGCGACTATTGCACGTCACTTAGCCAAAGAAGTTGATTTCTTTAGTATCGGTACCAATGATTTAACGCAGTATACTCTGGCAGTTGACCGTGGTAATGATATGATTTCACATCTTTACCAGCCAATGTCCCCGTCTGTGCTGACGCTGATTAAGCAAGTTATTGATGCTTCTCATGCTGAAGGCAAATGGACCGGCATGTGCGGTGAGCTTGCGGGCGATGAACGTGCTACACTTCTGTTGCTGGGTATGGGTCTGGACGAGTTCTCTATGAGCGCCATTTCCATCCCGCGCATTAAGAAGATTATTCGTAACACGAACTTCGAAGATGCGAAGGTATTAGCAGAGCAGGCTCTTGCTCAACCGACAACGGACGAGTTAATGACGCTGGTTAACAAGTTCATTGAAGAAAAAACAATCTGCTAATTCACGAGATGCGCGGCCCAAATTACTGCTTAGGAGAAGATCATGGGTTTGTTCGATAAATTGAAATCTCTGGTTTCTGATGACAAAAAAGACACCGGAACTATTGAGATTGTTGCCCCGCTCTCTGGCGAGATCGTCAACATCGAAGACGTGCCGGATGTAGTGTTTGCGGAAAAAATTGTGGGTGATGGCATTGCTATCAAACCTACTGGCAACAAAATGGTTGCGCCGGTAGATGGTACCATCGGTAAAATTTTTGAAACCAACCATGCGTTTTCAATCGAATCTGATAGCGGCATCGAGCTGTTCGTTCACTTCGGTATTGATACCGTTGAACTGAAAGGCGAAGGCTTCAAACGTATCGCTGAAGAAGGCCAGCGTGTGAAAGTCGGCGACCCGGTTATCGAATTCGATCTGCCGCTGCTGGAAGAGAAAGCCAAGTCTACCCTGACTCCGGTTGTTATCTCTAACATGGACGAGATCAAAGAGCTGATCAAACTGTCCGGTAGCGTAACCGTGGGTGAAACTCCGGTTATCCGCATCAAGAAGTAATTCTTGCCGCAGAAGAATGGCGCCTCTCAGGGCGCCATTTTTTTATCTCGCCGCTTTAAATGGCCGATAGCACTTCTCCCGCGAAAGTATTTTCATCCCCTCAGGGCCGCTTTCCAGAATCCGCTTCTCGCTGTCAGAAACCTGCAAATCACACTGATATCCGCCAACGGCGCCAAATAGCGACCCCACTTCGCAAACATCCTCCAGCGCTTCGCTGCCGGTCGTCTCAAAATAGCCGACGACTCTTCCCTGCTGACGAACCACTAAACGATAGCTCTTCATATCCCCTCCCCTGACGGCGGAAGAATAAGCTCGTCGCAGCCCTGTTCATCGGTCCAGGTCATTACCGCCAGCACCCGCTGCGCGGCGGCATGAGCGGCATCACCCAGCGGTATTCCGCACACCAGGCCGCTCGCCAGCTCGGCGCAAAAAAGATCGCCCGTTCCCTTAAGGTCGGTTTCTACGCGCGGATGTTCGATCACCTCGACCGACTCTGCGCTAACCACCAGCACGTTGATCGTGGCGCTATCCGCTCCCGGCGCGCTGGTAATAACGACCCATTTCAACGAATCAGAAAGCAGGCTGCGGGCGGCGATAATCGCCTCCTGCTGATTATGGCAAGGCAGTCCGCTTAGCGTCTCCAGTTCAAACAGATTAGGCGTGATTCCCTGCGCCAGCGGGAGCAAATGAGTACGATAGGCTTCCGGAATCTCGGCCTTAACATAAATACCGCTATCCACATCGCCAATGACGGGATCAACGAGAATACACAGCTCGGGATGATGCTCGCGAATGCGCTGCAGCCATTGCGCAAGGCGCTTAATCTGCACCGCGCTTCCCATATAGCCGGTCGTGACCGCCCGCAACTCGCGCAGGGCGTCACGCTCCTCCAGCGCCTTTAAATAACCGGCAAACCACTCTTCCGGGATGACGCCGCCATAGTAGGTGTCATAGTGCGGAGTATTGCTGAACAGCACCGTCGGCACCGCGATAACCCGCAGGCCGTGCTGCTTTATCGCCGGTATCGCAATACTGTTTCCTACGCTGCCGTAGACCACCTGCGACTGCACGGCCACGATATCGACCTGTAGTGCCCGACTTTTATCGTTGAAGAGCACCGATTGTATTTCATCCTGCTGGCCCATCCTTTCTCCCCCCGCTGGACAGCGGGTCATACTCTGATTATCATTCGTCCTATGCTAAATTTCATTTTGTCATAGGTCAATAATGATCGTTGGAAAAACTGCCAGTGAGATCTTCGATAATATCCGCCATCTGGTGCAAAGCGGCGTACTCAAGCCTGGCGATGTTTTGCCGCCGGTACGCGAACTGGCTGGCAAGCTGTCGGTTAACCGCAATACGGTCGCCGCCGCCTATAAGCGACTGGTAACCTCCGGTCTGGCCATTAGCCAGGGGCGTAACGGTACGGCCATTAAGACGCATAATACGCTTCCCGCCCTTGAAGGTGGCGATCCCTCTTCGCCGCTAAAAGATATCTCCAGCGGCAACCCCGATCCCACACGCCTGGCGAACGTCAAAAACTACCTCAGCGCTATCGCCGCCGCTCCACGCCTGTACGGCGATGCGGCGGTTGACCCACGGCTGGCCGCGTGGGCCCATGCCTGGATGAGCAAAGATTCAGGCGTGGACGCGGAGATTAACCTCACCAGCGGCGCTATCGATGCGCTCGAACGTCTGCTGTGCGCCCTGCTGCTGCCGGGCGATAGCGTGGCTATCGAAGATCCCTGCTTTCTCAGCAGCATTAATATGCTGCGCTATGCCGGCTTTACCCCCTCGCCGGTGCCGGTCGACGCTGAAGGCATGCAGCCTGATGCCCTTGAGGAGGCGCTGCGCAACGGCGCCCGGGCGGTGATCATCACCCCGCGAGCGCATAATCCGACGGGCTGTAGCCTTAGCGAGCCCCGCGCCCGGGCGATACGCGATATCCTGGCCCGCTATCCGCAGGTTCTGGTGATTATTGATGACCATTTCGCCCTGCTCTCCTCAACGCCCTGGCACTCTCCGCTGGCCGCCGAAAGCCGGCGCTGGGCGCTGGTACGCTCGCTGTCGAAAACCCTTGGGCCGGACATGCGTCTGGCTATCGTTGCCAGCGATTGCGAAACGTCGGCGGCGCTGCGCCTGAGGCTTAATTCCGGTAGCCAGTGGGTCAGCCATCTGCTGCAGGATCTGGTCATCGCCTGCCTTAACGATGACGCATTTATGGCATCACTGACGGAGAGTCGCCGCCACTATCGTCGGCAACATGAAAAGCTGATCGCCGCGCTCGCTCGCTGCGGAATAACCCACCTGACGCCAGGAGACGGCCTGAACTTTTGGTTTCCGCTGGAGGAACCAAGCCAGCCGGTAGCGCTTCGCCTGGCGCATGCTGGCTGGCTGGTCCGCGAAGGCGAAACGTTCGGAATTCGCGCCCCTTCACACGGGCTGCGGCTGTCGCTTGCTACGCTCAGCGATGATGAAATTAATAAGCTCGCCAGTGACTTATGTCAGATATTACAACAACAGTGACGGGAGTTAACGCTATGCAGATCCACTTTATCGTCCATGAAGTCTTTGAAGCGCCGGGAGCTTATCTGCACTGGGCGCAGGCGCGCGGTTACAATACTAGCTGGTCGCGGGTTTATGCCGGGGATGCGCTACCGGAAAACGCTAACGCCTTTGATATGCTGGTAGTATTGGGCGGCCCGCAATCGCCGCGTACCACCCTAGCCGAATGCCCATATTTTGATACCCACGCCGAGCAGCGTTTGATTGCGCAGGCCATTGCCGCCGGGCGGATCGTGGTGGGGATTTGTCTCGGTTCGCAGCTTATCGGCGAAGCGCTGGGCGCGCCGGTCATGCAAAGTCCGGAAAAAGAGATTGGCCACTTTCCGATAACGCTCACTACCGCCGGCCTGCAGGACGGCAAACTGGCCCATTTTGGCCCGTCGCTGGTCGTGGGCCACTGGCATAACGATATGCCTGGCCTGACGCCGGAAGCGGAGGTGCTGGCCTCCAGCGAAGGCTGCCCGCGGCAAATTGTGAAATATCGCGATCGGGTTTATGGCTTCCAGTGCCATATGGAATTTGACGCTGAGGTCATCGAACTGCTGATCGCCCATTCACAGCAGGAGCTCAGCGCCGCCAGAGGCAGACGCTTCATCCGCAGCGAACAGGAGATGCGCGCCTGGGATTACCGCGAAATGAATCAGAAGCTGTGGACATTCCTTGATAAGCTGACGGAAAAGTAAGCAAAATGCTTTTATTAAAGCCCGATAATTTAAGGATCGCCTGAAATGCACAATCCCAATCCGCAGCTTAAAGCCGCCATTGAAGCCTGCGATCGCGCTATCTCCCAGGAAGATTACGCGACGTTGATGGAGTATTACGCCGACGACGCCGCGCTGGTGGTCAAACCGGGCATGGTCGTCAAGGGGAAAGAAAATATCCGTAAAGCGTTTATCGCCATTGCCGACTATTTCCAGCACCGGCTGGTGGTAACGCAGGGGAAAATGGAGATTATTGAAGGCGGCGGCAATGCGCTGGTGATCATGGAAACCCGGCTGGATATACCGACAGCGGAAGCCGGGATAACTCAGGTTACGCGCCGCGCAACCTACGTCTTTCGGCAGCAGGGCAAGCGCTGGCTGTGTACCGTTGATAACTCTTACGGTACGGATCTGCTCGACGCCCCCGAGGTTTAGATCCCCGCGCCCTGGGTAAAGTGCTCTTCGCCAAATACGCCGGTCGAAAGGTAGCGATCGCCGCGATCGCAAACGATCGCTACCACTACCGCGCCAGGATTTTCACGGGCAATGCGTAGCGCGCCCGCCACCGCGCCGCCTGAACTCACGCCGCAGAAAATCCCTTCCTGCACCGCCAGCATCCGCATGGTGTTTTCCGCGTCCTGTTGATGAATATCCAGCACCGCATCCACCAGCTGCGCATTAAAAATCCCCGGCATATATTCGGCAGGCCAGCGGCGAATGCCGGGAATACTGCTGCCCTCTTCCGGCTGCAGCCCCACGATGCTCACCGCTTTAGCCTGTTCGCGCAGAAAGCGGGAAACGCCGGTAATGGTGCCGGTGGTGCCCATGCTGGAGACAAAATGGGTTATCCGCCCTTCTGTCTGCCGCCAGATTTCCGGCCCGGTAGTGGTGTAGTGGGCATAGGGATTGTCCGGATTGTTGAACTGGTCCAGCTGCTTGCCTTCACCGCGCTGGGCCATCGCCAGCGCCAGATCGCGAGCCCCTTCCATTCCCTGCTCTTTGGTGACCAGGATCAGCTCCGCCCCGTAGGCGCGCATGGCCGCACGTCGCTCCTGGCTCATATTATCTGGCATCAGCAGCTTCATCTGATAGCCTTTAAGCGCGGCGATCATCGCCAGCGCAATGCCGGTATTGCCGCTGGTTGCTTCAATCAATACATCGCCGGGCTTAATTTCGCCGCGCTTTTCCGCTTCGACAATCATCGAAAGCGCGGCGCGATCTTTTACCGAACCGGCCGGGTTATTCCCTTCCAGTTTGACCCAGATTTCGCTGCCGTTATCTGGTCCCAGACGCTGTAGCTTCACCAGAGGCGTGTTGCCGATTGTTTGTTCTAATGTATTCACGGTTTTGCCCAATAAAAAGGCCGGGAAGCGTTTACCCGGCCTGCAAACATCCCCGGATGGCGACGCAGGCGTCTTATCCGGGCTACCCAATCCTGCCGTTGCGAAAACGGCGATAAACATGCGGATTAAGCTATCAGGCCGATTCGGCCAGAGCAAGCTCCTCGCGCGGCTCAATACGCTCACGACCGTTGTACAGGCGGGCATTCTGCAAGCCGACAAACAGGCGTTCCCCGCGATACGGCGCCTCTTCGCCCTGATACACCACGGTGAGCGGTTCGTCATACCACCCGAGAGGCTGCACAACTAATTGGGTGTAGTGGCCTTTCGGGCTCGCTTCCAGCACCTGTACCGGCAGCGGTGAATCCAGGCTGGTGCGCCGGCTGATATCCACTTCCCACGGCCGCAGGAACAGATCCACCGGCCCCTGATACGCCGGGGTATAGCCTAACGGCCAGCGATGCGCGCCCACGTGAAACTGTCCGCCGCGAATGGTGCCTTTCAGGCGGTTCACTTCGCCCATAAATTCCAGTACAAAGCGGGTTGCCGGCTCGCGCCATACCCGATCGGGCGCATCCGCCTGTTCAATATTGCCCTGGCTCATCACCACCACGCGATCCGCGACTTCGGTCGCCTCTTCCTGATCGTGGGTAACGAATACGCTGGTAAACTTTAGCTCTTCATGCAGCTGACGCAGCCAGCGTCTCAGTTCTTTACGTACCTGGGCATCCAGCGCGCCGAAAGGCTCATCCAGCAGCAGAATTTGCGGTTCGACCGCCAGCGCGCGCGCTAACGCGACGCGCTGCTTCTGTCCGCCGGAAAGCTGGGCCGGATAGCGATCGGCCAGATGCGCCAGCTGAACCATCTCCAGCAGTTTGGTAACTTTCGCTTTGATCCCGGCGGCATTTGGCCGTTCACGCTTAGGCAGCACCGTCAGGCCGAAGGCAATGTTGTCGAACACCGTCATATGACGAAACAGCGCATAGTGCTGAAACACAAAGCCAACTTTACGGTCGCGAGCGTGCACCCGGCTGACGTCGGTACCGTGAAAACGAATGTGCCCGCTGGACTGATTCTCCAGCCCGGCAATGATGCGCAGCAGCGTGGTTTTCCCGGAGCCTGACGGCCCCAACAGCGCGACCATCTGTCCGGAAGGGATATCCAGCGAGATATCATTCAGCACCTGGGTGCGACCAAAAGACTTCTTAATATTGGCAATCTCAATGCTCATGATTTCCCTCCAGTTGCGCGCGTTTTTCCTGATTGGCCAAACGCCATTGCACCATACTCTTCAAAAACAGGGTCAAAATAGCCATTAACGTCAGCAGAGCCGCGGCGGTAAACGAACCAACGGTATTGTAGTCCTGCTCCAGTAGTTCTATTTGCAGCGGCAGCGACAAGGTTTCGCCGCGGATAGAGCCGGAAACAACCGATACGGCGCCGAATTCGCCGATCGCGCGGGCGTTAGTCAGCACCACGCCATACAGCAGCGCCCAGCGGATGTTTGGCAGCGTCACCCGACGGAACATCTGCCAGCCCGAAGCGCCGAGCAGAATCGCCGCTTCATCCTCATTACTGCCCTGGCTCATCATCACCGGCACCAGCTCGCGAACCACAAACGGACAGGTCACAAAAATGGTCGCCAGCACCATACCGGGCCAGGCAAACATAATCTGTAGGTTATGCTCATCCAGCCAGCCGCCAAGCGGGCCATTAGAGCCATAAAACAGCAGATAAACCAGCCCCGCCACCACCGGCGAGACGGCAAACGGAATATCCAGCAACGTCAGCAGCAGCTGGCGGCCGGGAAAGTTAAAACGCGTCACCAGCCATGCCAGCAGCGTGCCAAACACCAGATTCACCGGCACGGTAATTAAGGCGATCATCACCGTCAGCCAGATGGCGTGCAGCATGTCCGGATCGGCCAGGTTATGCAGCACCGGCATCAGACCTTTGCTGAAAGCCTGCACGAAGATATAGACCATCGGTACAATCAGGATAAAGGCGGAAACCAGCATCCCGATACCGATCAAAAACCATTTCCCCCAGTTAATGCGGGGGGCGTCATAACGCTTTAATTGAGCAACGATCGCCATTAATGACCTACCACGCGTCGACCAAAGCGACTTTGCAGGGTGTTGATTGAGAACAGCAGCAGTAACGATGCCGCGAGGATCACCGAAGCAATCGCGCTGGCGGCAGGGTAATCAAACTCCTGCAAACGAATAAAAATCATCAGCGAGGTCACTTCCGTTTTCCACGCGATGTTACCGGCGATAAAAATAACCGCGCCGAACTCTCCCAGGCTGCGGGTAAACGACAGCGCGACGCCGGCCATCAGCGCAGGAGAAAGCTCCGGCAGCACCACTTTGCGAAAGCTCTGCCAGCGCGTCGCGCCCAGGGTTTCCGCCGCCTCTTCATATTCCGGTCCCAGCTCTTCCAGTACCGGCTGCACCGTACGAACCACAAACGGAATACTGGTAAAGGCCATCGCCACGGCAATACCCAGCCAGGTATAGGTCACTTTAATATCAAGCTTCGCCAGCCATTCACCGTAAAAGCCGTTGACGGAGAACAGCGAGGCCAGCGTCAGGCCCGCCACCGCCGTCGGTAGCGCAAACGGCAGATCCATCAGCGCGTCCAGCAACGTGCGCCCCGGAAAGCGGTAGCGCGTGAGGATCCACGCCATCAGCAGGCCAAATACGCCGTTAAAGATCGACGCCACAAAGGCCGACAGCAGGGTGACTTTATAAGCGGCTACCACCTGCGGGTTGCTGATCACATCCCAGTATTGACTCCAGGTCATTTCCGCGAGCTGCATTACCAGCGCGCTCAGCGGCAGCAGCAGAATTAAGCACACGAACAGCAGGCTGGTGCCGAGGCTCAGGGTAAAGCCCGGCAGCACGCGCTTTGAGGCAACAGCAAACATTACTTACGCCCCGCCGCCAGCAGTTTGTCCAGCTCACCGCCGCTGGCAAAGTGGGTTTTCATCACTTCCGGCCAGGAGCCAAACTGGTCCTCCACGCGGAACAGCTCGGTCTGCGGGAATTTATCTTTCAGCGAATCCATCACCTTCGGGTTGTTCACGCGATAGTAATAGTCGGTGATGATCGTCTGCGCCTGCGGGCTGTAGAGCCAGTTCAGATAGGCTTTCGCCGCTTTCTCCGTTCCGTTAGCCTGAACGTTTTTATCTACCCAGGCCACCGGGAATTCGGCCAGGATATTGGTCTTCGGGATAACCACTTCAAATCCCTGATCTTCGTACTGTTTACGGATGTTGTTCACTTCCGATTCGAAGCTGATCAGCACATCGCCCAGACCGCGCTCGGCGAAGGTCGTGGTAGCCCCGCGACCGCCGGTATCAAACACTTCGACGTTTTTCAGGAACTGGGTCATGAACTGCTCGGTTTTCGCTTTATCGCCGCCGTCAGCCTTGTCCGCCGCGCCCCACGCCGCTAAATAAGTGTAACGCGCGTTGCCGGAGGTTTTTGGGTTCGGGAAAATCAGCTTCACGTCGGAACGCACGAGGTCATTCCAGTCGTGGATATTCTTCGGGTTGCCTTTACGCACCAGGAAGCCCATGGTGGAGTAAAACGGCGAGCTGTTATTCGGCAGACGGCTTTGCCAGTCGGCGGGAATCAGTTTGCCTTTGTCGTGCAGAATCTGTACGTCGGTCACCTGATTGTAGGTCACCACGTCGGCCTTAAGCCCCTGCAGAATTGCCAGCGCCTGTTTTGATGACCCGGCATGAGATTGTTTAATCGTCAGCTTATCGCCGCCGTTATCTTTCGCCCACTGCTGTTCAAACTGCGGGTTAAGGGCGGCAAACAGCTCGCGGGAAACATCGTAGGAGCTGTTCAGCAGTTCCGTCGCCTGCGCCTGCGCAACCAGCAGCACAGAAGCAGCCAGCGCCAGATATCCTTTTTTCAGTGATTTAACGGCCATTGCGCACCCTTATCAATATGATGATTTTCTGCTGATCATCATATTTATAACGGCTATGAAAGGAGTAACGGTTTTATATACCGTTTGGCGATTTGGAAGTCGAAAAGAGAATAAGAGAATGGCAAAGCTTATCTGAATCACGCATCCATAACCGGAAAACGGGCGACGCTTGCCGACCGCGCCGAACGGTTCCCTCTCCCTGCGGGGAGAGGGTGAGGAGGAGATCTTACAGCGCCAGCAGCCTATCCAGGGACGGCGCGAAGTAGTATCCGCCGGTCACCGGTTTGGTAAAACGCAGCATCGCGTCGCGCTTACCGTCGGTATCACCGAACATACTCAGCAGCTGCTGTTCAATATTGTGCAGACGCGCGCAGTAGGCGCAAAAGTAGAGGCCGTGAGTACCGCTGGCGGTACCGTAAGGCAGGCTCTGACGCACAATCTTCAACCCTTTCCCTTCTTCTTTTAAATCCACGCGGCTCAGGTGAGAGGTTTCCGGTCGAGCATCGCCGTCAATCTCTTCGTTGGCCTCTTTGGTACGGCCGATCATCATCTCCTGCTCGGGAACGCTCATGCGGTTAAGCTGCTTGAGGTTGTGCTCCCAGCGTTGCACGAATACGTAGCTGCCGCCCGCATCCACGCCATCCTGAATCACCGCCACTTCACGACGGGTCTCTTCCCCCGCCGGGTTTTCGGTACCGTCAACAAAACCGCTGAGGTCGCGCTCTTCAATCCAGCGGAAGCCGTGAATCTCCTCTTTGACCTCAATCGCGGCGCCAAAAGCGGACATGGCCGCCTGAGCGACAGAGAAGTTCAGCTCATGCTGCGCGGACAGGATATGAATCAGCACATCATATTGGGTCGACGGAGCCAGACCTTTACCGTAGCCCGGGAACGCTTTTAACTCTTCGGCCCCTACGCCGCCGCTCAGATGGCGCCAGACGTGATGACCGAAAGCGACGACTGCTCCCAGCTTAGCTTCCGGATATTTTGTCTGAAAGGTGGCTAACTTATCGGCAAACACTCTGCTGGCTTCGCGCAGTGCGTCCACATCGCCTTTGACATTCGCTTCAATCCAAATCGCCGCACGGCAATGTTCCGGCAAAATGCCGCTCTGAACCTGAGACATCGCTCCTCCTGAAATAGTACAGCCACAACGCTGTGGCTTTTAAGGCGCTATTGTACCCGCTTTTTCAGGACGTCGAATCACTTCAGATCAAATTAGCGACGCCAGATAATTTTGCTCACCTTCCAGTTTTTCAGCGTGTCATCGGAAGGCATTAACTCCTCAGGGCCGCTCCAGTTACCGGTAAAGGCATAGCTAATATGCTGGCTGCCCTCGGCCTTACACTCCACCACCGCACCGTTATCGTTGCTGCCTTTCTGACAGTTGCCAAACGCTTTGCTGTAAATATCGCTAAACGGGGTCCCGATTTTCACGCCGCTGGCGGCTTTAATGTTGCTATCCCGCACGTCGATACGGCTAATAGTCCCGCTCTCGCCGTTAATGGTCAGCGCAATCTTGTCATCTTTTAACGCTTCGAAGTAGCGCACAATATTGCCGTTAGCCGTTTTCATGCCGCTGCGCAGGCGGTAGCTGCTGCCGAGCGCATCGCCGATCGCCTGCTCGTTCAGCGGCGTTGTCGCCGTCAGGTTGCCTACGCCCTGTTCGGTTACTTGCGTAGAGGAACCAAACCAGTTCCACGGATAAGCCGACGACCAGTTAACCGAGCTCATCGTCGAGCAGCCGGTTAACGCCAGCGGTAATGCGCAGAGAAGTAAACGTCGCGATTTCATGACTCAGTCCTTTCTGATTAATTCAACGCAAGTTGGAGTGCGCGATCGGCAAAAAGTGCCGTTAAACCTGCTCTTCGCGAAAACAGGCTTTCAACCGACGGTTGCTTAACAGCCACCAGAGCGCATAAAGATCCGCCGCCAGCAGGGAGATGGTCACCGCCGAGGGCGATTCTCCGCTCAGCCACAGCAGCGGCTGCCAGACCAGCAGCAGGCTCTGAGAAAGCACCAGCAGCCAGCGCATCATCGGCCAGAGGCGAGGAAAACGCTGACGATGTCCGCTGATGAGAAATGCCAGTACCGCCGGGATGCCGGGCAGCAATCCCAGCCAAAAATTATCGTGATCCGGATAAAACAGATTCAGCAGCGCGTCACCCTGCTGCCGCGACGCGCCGGCCATCAGAAACAGCACCCACGTCCGCGCCTGAAGCAGCAGCACGCACCAAAAAAGGAACGGCAGGCGCAGGCGGCCGTGGGTATCAAAATCGGCGGGGATAAACTCAGTATTCTTCATCTTCAATTAAGCGTTTGCCGAGGCACAGCACGTCCGAATGCTCATAGCCCAGGCGTTCGTACATCCCCTGAACCACATCATTATCTTCGCGGATCATAATGTTTATTTTCGGGCAGCCGCGGGCAATCAGCTTTTTCTCCAGCCGATTAAGCAGCGCGTTAGCAATACCGCGACCGCGATATTCCGGATGCACGCCGAGATAATAAGCGGAGCCGCGGTGACCGTCGTAACCGCCCATCACCGTACCAACCACTTCACCGTTAACTTCGGCCACCAGAAACAGGCTGGCGTCGTGGTTCAGCTTACGCTCAATATCCATTTCCGGATCGTTCCATGGCCGCAGGAGATCGCAGCGCTCCCACAGGGTAATAACCTCTTCGAAATCTTGTTGGCGAAAAACGCGTATCTCCATGGTATTGCCCACCATTAACGGTTAAAAACAGAGATTATGGCGCGATTGTGCCCGCTAGCCAATATCAGGCGCAATGAGCCGCAAAAAATGGCATAATATGACTTTGTCATGTATTGAAATGAAAAGTAAAACAATTCTTATTTTGAATGGTCGTATCAAAAAACACGATACGATATAACATTAGTCACCACTTGTTTGCAATTCAGGCCGAATGAGCACTTTTAAACCATTAAAAATACTTGCTTCGCGCCGCCAGGTGCTGAAAGCCGGGCTGGCAGCAATGACGCTTTCAGGGATCGCCTCTCAGGCCAGCGCGAAAGAACAACAGCCATTGAAAACATCCAATGGGCACAGCAAACCCGTAGCGAAGAAAAAAGGCGCCAGGCGCGTCGTGATGCTCGACCCGGGCCATGGCGGTATTGATACCGGCGCAATCGGCCATAACGGTTCAAAAGAGAAGCACGTCGTGCTGGCTATCGCCAAAAACGTGCGCAGCATCCTGCGCAACAACGGTATCGATGCGCGTCTTACGCGCAGCGGCGATACCTTTATTCCGCTCTATGACCGCGTGGAGATCGCCCATAAGCACGGCGCCGATCTCTTTATGTCGATTCACGCCGATGGCTTCACCAACCCGAGCGCCGCCGGTGCCTCCGTTTTCGCCCTCTCCAACCGCGGCGCCAGTAGCGCCATGGCGAAGTATCTCTCGGATCGCGAAAACCGGGCGGATGAAGTGGCCGGCAAGAAAACGACCGATAAAGACCATCTGTTGCAGCAAGTGCTGTTCGATCTGGTGCAAACGGACACCATCAAGAACAGCCTGACGCTCGGCTCGCATATCCTGAAAAAGATTAAGCCGGTGCATAAGCTGCACAGCCGCAATACCGAACAGGCTGCGTTCGTCGTACTGAAGTCGCCATCAATTCCGTCGGTGCTGGTGGAGACGTCGTTTATTACCAACCCGAACGAAGAAAAACTGCTGGGCACCACCGCGTTCCGCCAGAAAATCGCCACGGCAATAGCCAACGGCATTATCAGCTATTTCCACTGGTTCGATAACCAGAAAGCCCACTCGAAGAGACGTTAATGAAACCCGACGCGCACCAGGTAAAAGCTTTCCTTCTTCAGCTCCAGGATGACATCTGCCAAAAGCTTAGCGCCGTTGACGGTAGCGAATTTATCGAGGATAGCTGGCAGCGGGAAGGCGGCGGCGGCGGACGCAGCCGGGTGCTGCGCAATGGCGGTATCTTTGAGCAGGCTGGCGTGAATTTTTCCCACGTGCACGGTGATGCAATGCCGGCTTCCGCAACCGCGCATCGTCCTGAACTGGCAGGCCGCAGCTTCGAAGCGATGGGCGTCTCGCTGGTCGTACACCCACGCAGCCCGTACATCCCTACCAGCCACGCCAACGTGCGCTTTTTTATCGCGGAAAAAGCGGGTGCCGATCCGGTATGGTGGTTCGGCGGCGGCTTTGATTTAACCCCCTACTACGGTTTTGAAGAAGATGCCGTTCACTGGCATCGTACCGCCCGCGATCTTTGCCAGCCCTTCGGTGAAGAGGTTTATCCGCGCTATAAAAAGTGGTGTGACGACTACTTTTTCCTCAAGCATCGTAACGAGCAGCGCGGCATCGGCGGTCTGTTTTTCGATGATTTGAATACCCCGAACTTTGACCATTGTTTCGACTTTATGCAGGCGGTGGGCAACGGCTTCACCGAGGCGTATCTGCCGATTGTCGAGCGGCGTAAAGAGAGAGTCTGGGGCGAGCGCGAGCGCGATTTCCAGCTCTACCGTCGCGGGCGCTACGTGGAGTTCAACCTGGTGTGGGATCGCGGTACCCTGTTTGGTCTGCAAACCGGCGGCCGTACCGAGTCCATTCTGATGTCGATGCCGCCGCTGGTGCGCTGGGAATACGACTACCAGCCGGAAGCGGGCAGCCCGGAGGCCGCGCTAAGCGAATTTATTCAGGTACGTGATTGGGTTTAAAGTTGCCAGATGGTGCGATCCGTAGGCCAGATACGGCGCTGTTTTGCCTGATGGCGCTACGCTTATCAGGCCTACGATGACGGCACGATTCGCCAGCCGGTAAATAACGCGTAATCAAACCCACTGCCGCATCCGCTGATGCAGCGTCAACGACGGTTTCTCGGCGAACAGCTGTTGATAATCGGTGGCGAACTGGCCCAGATGCCAAAAGCCCCACTGCATCGCGGCATCTTTCACCGTTGCGCTCTGCGACCACGGGCTAATCAGCTCCCGGCGCACCGCGTTCAAACGAATGCGCTTCAGCCAGGCGTTCGGCCCGATCCCCAGAATCGCGTGAAAGGCATTTTGCAGCGTGCGGCGGCTAACGTGCAGCTGCTGACACAGATCGAGAACCGTCAGCGGCTCCGACATATTCTCCAGCACGTACTCCCGCGCCCGGGAAAGCAGCCGCCGGTAGCTCTGATGGCTGATGCTCTCGGCGGTGACCATCGGCTGCGCCTCCTCCAGCATCGCCCCCATCGCCAGCAGGAGATTATCGCCCAATACCTTGCGCACAGCGGGCTGATGAAGGTTTTCCGGATTCTCGCTAAACGTCGCCAGCGCCTGCTGCACAAAGCCCCATAGCGCTGCCTTGTGCTCCTCTTTGACCTCCAGCGCCGACTGGTTACGCAGCATATGCAGCACCCGCTCCGGGTGATGCAGGAAGCTGGCCTGACGGGAAATGACATCCTCTGAGATAACCACTCCCAGAATGGTGTAATCATCCGGCGTGCTGAGTTCGAACTCGGTGCCGCCGGGTCGGGTGGCGATCTCGGCGCTGCCGAGACACTGCGATCCTATAAACCCCTGCTCGCCGCGGGTTGTCGGGATGCCGAACCAAAAAGAGTTCGGCCATACCAGGCAGGACTGACGCAGCGCCAGACCGGTATACTCGCGAAAAACCTGAATATCATCGAGCAAGATTTCGGTAAATTCACCGTGAAATTTCCCCGGATGCAGCTGATCGTAAATCTGCTGCCAGGCGGTAATCGTCAGGGCATGTTCATAGACATCGGTGGTCCGCCGCTGGTGGACGTTATCCACCTCGACCATCGGCGTCAATTTAACGTCTTCGGGTAATGCTTCATGATAAAGATGGTGCAGGCTGGCCGGTGTTTTCTTTTTCATGATCTTATCAACCGGGAGCGCTCTCGCGTTCCCGGCACCTCCGACTGGTTAATTTTTTAGACGATAGCGACTACTGCGTTTACGCAACGATCCGGTAGAAAACAGCTGTTCCAGCGCCTTTCTGGCTTCGTCAAGCGACCAGCCAAAATGGGCGGCCACCTCCCCTGCCGTCATTCCCTGACGCGTCGATGCCAGCAGCGCCAGTAAAGGCTCAGAGGACTCCGCTATCACCGGTGGCTGCGGGGCTTCCGGCTGCGGCTGAAAGCCGCCGATCAGCCGCTGGGTGTCCTCTTCCGGGCGCCCTATCTCCCGACGGCTAACAACGCGCCCCGTACGCTGCGCCGCAGCGCTTCCGGCATCCAGTGCCGCCCGGCACGCCGCCAGGTCGCCTTCCACCACGAGGGTTAACCTGCCGGGGTCGAGAACCTCATGGCTGAGCAGCCGCACGTTGGCCGCCTTCAGCATCGCATCCGCCGCATCAACGGCGGCGACCATGCCGTCAACTTCCAGTAATCCCAGGGCGTTGATCATCGCTTCCCCCTTACGCGCGCTGGATTGGATGACGGGCAATATCCAGAACGGCATCGGTAAAGGCATTGCAGGCTGCCTTACAGGCGGCCTGGCTCCCCGTCAAGAAGGCGGCCGAATAGTTGGTTTCCGACGGCGGCGGCACGTAGGTGACCAGCTGCACGTCGGCCGATTTCATCGCTGCGTCAATGCCGAAAGTGGCCTCCAGCGGCGGCGCCACCAGATAGGCGATCGGATCGCCCAGCGCGATGCCTGAAGAAGACGAGAGATAAGAGCCGGTACGCGACACCACGTGCGCCAGGAACGCCGTATCTTCGGCATCGTTGGCCCACTGAAACGCCGCTCCGCTTTCGATATGCGCCATCATCGCGTCCAGGCCAGCGCGAACTTCCGCCGGGTTCGGGCCGCCCAGCATAATCAGCACTTCCCCTGCGGTTGGCGACGGGCCGTGAGCTGCGCCAGCGTAGAGGGAGCGCCCGTAAACCACTTCAACCATCGCCTGTTTTGTCGCTTCGTCAGCGGCAATATAGGTCACATCATCCGAATCCGCCGTGATGAGTCCGAGGCTACGTATATGCGGCGGTAATTTAAGCTCGCGGGCAAAGCCGTCATTTACCGAAGCAATCACGCGCATGGCCGTCACCGAAGGGCGAATTAAATCTAATGCAGGCATGATGCCTCCTTAACGAGTCATATTGATGCCGGAAGCTTTCTGCTCCAGCATGCGTTTGGCCAAATCGACGATCACCGCAGCGGCTTCTACCGGCGGCGTGCCGCCCTGGTGAATATTGGAAATACAGGTCCGGTCCGCTTCGACGGTGGTTGCCACGCGCGGCGAATACACGGCGTAACAGGAGAGGCTTTCCGACTGCCCCAGCCCGGGACGCTCGCCTACCAGCAGGATGACGACCTTCGCGCCGAGGATTTCGCCAATCTGATCTTCAATTTTGACCCGTCCGTAGCGGACGAAGAACGGCGTACCGACCTTCAGCCCGGCCTGCTTCAGCCCCGACAGCAGCGGCGGCAGGATCTCTTCATAGTTGACGGTAATCGCGTCCGTAGAGAGGCCATCGGATACCACTACCTGAACGTCAGGATTCGCCACGCACTGCGCCTTCAGCGCGTCAATCGCTTCCGGACTCAGGCGACGGCCCATATCCGGGCGCGTAAGGTAGAGGTTCTTGTCGCTAATCTCGGAACGCACCTCGAGCAATCCCTGGTTTTTCACCCACTCTTCCGGAACCTCTTTCAGCACCGTATCCTTAGAGCGCGAATGGTCGGCGAGGAAGCGCAGCAGCGCGAGGGTGCGCGGACGCGGGCCGGCACGGCCGGTGCAAACGCGCGCCGCCGTGCTGCGTTTCAGTTCGGCCAGCACTTCCGCGCGATGCGGCTGCTGCACGCCAATCCAGCCTTTAGCCTCTGGCGATCCTAAATCCAGCGCGCAGCTTTCCGCCGCGACCTCATACTGGCTGGCGCACTTCGTCGCCGCAGCCTGAGGCGCCGCTGCGGCCGTCTGCGGTTGTCCCATTGACGCCATCACGCTACGTACAATTTCTTCAATCTGCTTTTGATCCATCATGTGTCATCCCCGCGTCATCAAAAGAACAGTGACGGATCGCCCGCCCGTTGGGTCAGACGACCGTTTGCCATAATACCCATGGTTTCCAGCCAGCGTTCGAACTCCGGAGACGGCCGTAGATTCAGCAGCTGACGGACGGTGGCGGTATCGTGAAACGCGGTGGTCTGATAGTTGAGCATGATGTCGTCGCCGAGCGGCATGCCCATGATGTAGTTGCAACCGGCGGTGGCGAGCAGAATCATCAGGTTTTCATTGAGATTCTGATCGGCGTCAGCATGGTTGGTGTAGCAGCAGTCGCAGCCCATCGAGATGCCGCTCAGCTTGCCCATAAAGTGATCTTCGAGACCGGCGCGAATAATCTGCCGGTCGTTATAGAGGTACTCCGGCCCGATAAAGCCCACAACGGTATTGACGAGGAACGGATCGTAGTGCCGCGCCAGGCCATAGTTGCGCGCCTCCATCGTCACCTGATCGGCGCCGAAGTTCGCGCCAGCCGACAGCGCCGAGCCCTGCCCGGTTTCAAAATAGAGGCAGTTTTCTCCGGCGATACGGTTGAACTCGGCGCCGACCGCCCGCGCTTCATCGAGCATCGCCAGCTCCACGCCGAACTCTTTTAGCCCCTTTTCGCTGCCGCAGATGCTCTGGAAAATAAGCCCTCCCGGCGCGCCGCGGCGGATCGCTTCAATCTGGGTAGTGACGTGCGCCAGCACGCAGCCCTGAGTCGGGATATTAAACTTGTCGATAACGCCGTAGACGGTATCGAGGACGCGGGTCAGGTTCTCCACGTCATCGGTCACCGGGTTAACGCCGATCACCGCATCGCCCGCGCCGAACGAGAGCCCTTCGTAGATTTGCGCCGCAATGCTCTGCACGTCATCGCGGGTATCGTTCGGCTGCAGGCGACAGCTAAAGGTGCCCGGCAGGCCGATGGTGGTGTTGGCTTTTTTAATCACCGGCATTTTCTTTGCGCCGTAAATCAGGTCGGCGTTGGAACAGACCTTCGCCACCGCCGCCACCACTTCTGAGGTCAGCCCTTTGCGCACAAACGCAATATCGTCGCTGGTGACTTCATCGTTGAGCACGTATTCGCGCAGGTCGCTGATGGTCCAGTTTTTAATCCGCTGATAAGCGGTTTCGTTGACATCGTCCTGAATCAGGCGCGTCACACAGTCCTCTTCATAAGGGATCACCGGGTTATTACGAATATCGGCGACCGTCATATCGGAGAGCACCTGCTTCGCCGCTACGCGCTGCTGCGAACTTTCTGCCGCCACGCCCGCCAGCACATCCCCCGAACGCAGTTCGTTGGCTTTAGCCAGCACCTCTTTTACATCCTTAAACTGATAAACATTGCCGAACAATGTGGTCTTTAATTTCATAAGTCGTTCCCTCAGGAAGGAAATGCGAGTGATTTCACCGTCACCGGCACAACCGATCCGCCAAAAAGAGGCGTACCAATGTCGATATAGTCCCCCGCCCGTACGCTCACCTCATCGATGACCGCCAGCGGGAGTTGTTGCAGCTGCGGGCGCAGCAGCATGCCCAGCGCTTTGCCAAAGTCCTGCTCGGCCACCACCAGCAGGGGATGTGGATTGGGAAAGCGCGCGACAAAAGCCAGTAGCGCGTCAATCACCACCAGCAGGGCGGCGTAGCGCACCGGCAACGAAGCAGGAAGCGCCAGCACGTAAGCATCCGATCCCGGATCCAGATCGAGCTGCAGCAGCGCCTGCTGCCAGGCGCTCAGCAGATCGGATTCATCAAGCGGGATCGCCACCGGCAGATTGCGCAGCGGGAGCTGAACCCCTTCCAGCCAGATGGTGCTGCCGGAAAGGGAGAGCGTATGCGCGCCGGCGCCAATCACCGTGGCGCGCACGGTTTGCGCCGGAAACTGCACGTTCATCTTCCGCAGCCGCGGATGCTCGTGCAGCGCCGTGGCCAGCAGCGGTCCGATATCCGCAAAACAGAACGGGTCGGCAGGCTGGTTGCGGTAGCACTCGCCCACTCCGCCGGAAAGGGTAATCACCTCGGGTACCGCGCCTGCGGGCAGCAGGCCGGTTTGCATCAGCCGTTGCGCCAGCGGAGAGAGCGTGCCGTCGATAACTTCGACGATCAGATCCGCCATCCGACGCGCTACCCGCGCTAACTGCGAAGCACTCAACGCGCGCGCATCGGCGCCTGCGCCAAAAACCTCATCGACGATCATTTGCCCCGGCTGATGGGCATAAACTACGCGTCCCTGGCCGTCGGTCTCCAGCAGGCGTCCGCCAACGTTCAGGCAGGCGGTGGCGCTGACTTTTCCCGCTTCAAATAGCGCGTAATTTGAGGTACCGCCGCCGATATCAATGTTCAGCACCCGGCACATCCGCTGTTCAGAAAGGGTTTGCGCCCCGGCGCCGTGACCGGCAATCACCGATTCCAGATGCGGCCCGGCGCTGGCCACCACAAAGTCACCCAGCGACTGCGAGAGCGCCATCACCGCCGCCCTTGCGTTGCGGGTTTTCGCGCTTTCGCCGGTGATAATGATCGCCCCGGAGTCCACCGATTCTGGGGCAACCTCTGCGGCCTGATACTGCGCCAGAATCAGCGCCTTGAGTTCGTCCTCCTTCAGACCGCCCTGTTTATCAACCGGGGTAAAGAAGACCGGGCTTTGCCAGCTAATTTCGCGTTTGATGAATTCGTAGCGCGGCACCTGCGACACCGCCGCACGGTTAACCAGCTCAAGGCGGGAGAAGATCACCTGAGTGGTGGTGGTGCCGATATCGATGCCGACGCTCAGCAGCTGGCGAGTTTTCACGATTGCGCCTCCGCTTCGGTGGTCGCCGCCGCCGGTGCGTTTTCATCTTTCGGCACCAGCAGCATCGCCACGCCAATGGCGGTAACGCCGCCGATCAGCTTGCCGACGATCATCGGGAAGATCATGGCGTTCATGTTGGCGGCGGCGAAGCCTAAATGGTCGCCCAGCGCGAAAGCGGCGGAGACGGAGAACGCGCAGTTAATGACTTTGCCGCGAGTATCCATCTGTTTCATCATGCCGAACATCGGGATGTTGTTGGCCAGCGTCGCCACCATGCCTCCGGCGGCCATGTTATTGATTTTCAGCAGATTACCGACACGCATCAGCGGCTTTTCAAACCAGCGGGTCAGCAGCAGCACCATCGGATAAGCGCCGAGCAGCACGCAGGATATCGAGCCAATGACTTCAATGGCGCGCATCACCTCGCCGGGCTGGTCGCCGGGAGCCATAAAGATCGGATCAAGCCCCGGGATCAGATCCCAGCAGGAACTTGATGACCGCTGCCGCCAGGCCGATGGTGATCAGCGCCACCAGAAATTTGGCGAAGATCTGGAAGCCGTTGATCATTTTTTCCGGAATAAACTTCAGCCCCAGCGCGACCAGTACCGCGACGATAAGCACAGGGATCATATTCATCAGGATCAGCGCGAAGGTAAACTCTACCGGCTGACCGTTAATCTCCACGCCGGAGTACATGGCCACCAGACCGCCGGCGATACAGCCGATCGGAATCGTAACGATCCCGGCCAGCACGCCCAGCGCCAGGTAGCGGCGGTCAGAGGGTTCGATGATGCCGAGCGCGACCGGAATGGAGAACACCAGCGTCGGCCCCATCATCGCCCCGAGGATCAGGCCGGAATAGAGCCACGCCGCCACGTCGCCGCCCGCCAGCTCTTTGGCGAGGAAGAAACCGCCCATATCGCAGGCCAGCAGCGTGCCGGCAAACATCGACGGGTTGGCGCCGAGCATTTCATACAGCGGAATAATCACCGGCCCGAGCAGGTGCGCCAGTACCGGCGCCAGTGCGGTCATCCCGACCATCGCCAGGCCCAGCGCCCCCATCGCCATAAACCCCTCTTCGAACTGGCCGCCGGAGCCCTCAATGCTTTTACCAAACTTGCCGAGAAAGCGCGCCGAGCCGCCAAACTGCGACAGGATCCTGTCCACGGCGGCAATCAGCATAAAGAACATCATGATGTACATGATGATTTCGTTAATTCCCATAGCCCTTACTCCCTGTCATTCGTTATGTGTAAAGACGTCCCATGGGCATACAACCAACGCCAGGACGGTAGCCCGGCATCGCCTCCGGGAAATTCTGTAACGTTTTGCGCACTTCTCCCGGGGGCGGCGCTTTGCGCCTTGCCCGGGCTACGGGCTGGTAGCCCGGACAGACGCGCAGCGTCGCCTCCGGGATAATCAGCCGGGGTTAACGCCGCATCAGTGCGCCGCCGCGTACAGATCGATAATCTGCTCCCGGCTGGCGGTGCGTGGATTAGTGCGCAGACAAATGTCCTCCTGCGCCGCCTGCGCCCATGCGCTGAAATGTTCAGCCATCGCGCCGGCATCCGAGAGTCGTTTGCTCAGGCCCACTTCAGCGATCAGCTCGCGTACGGCGGCGATAGCCTCTCGATCGTCGGTTTTCTTGCCGGTTAACGCCCGGCCGATTTGGCTGAAACGCTCGCGGCGCACCATGCGGTTAAACTCCATCACCGTCGGCAGCAGCATGGCGTTGGCCTGGCCGTGCGGAATATGCAGCGCTGCGCCAGGCTGATGCGCCATCGCATGACATAAGCCCAGACCCGCGCTGGAAAAGGCCATCCCCGCCATACAGGAAGCCAGCTGCATACTTTCGCGCGCGGCAAGATCCTGGCCGTAGCCAACGGCCTTCGGCAGCGACCGGCCGATCATCGCTATCGCGCCAATCGCCAGGCTGTCGGTGAAGGGCGTCGCGTTGAGCGCGCTGTATGCCTCAACGGCGTGGGTCAGCGCGTCAATCCCGGTCATTGCCGTCACCTGTGGCGGAACGCCTTCGGTCAGGGCGGCGTCGAGAATCGCCACGTCCGGCATGAGCGAGGCATGGGCCAGCACTTGCTTACGCCCGCTGACTGCATCGATAATCACCGTCACGTTGGTGGTTTCCGAGCCGGTTCCGGCGGTGGTCGGCACCGCAATCAGCGGCAGACGCGGGCGCAGTACGCTGCTTTCCGTCATCGCGCTTAATGTCTGCTCCGGGTTGGTGACTAACAGCGCGACCGCTTTCGCCGCGTCCAGCACCGAACCGCCGCCAAAGGCCACCACGCCGTCGCACTTCGACTCGCGCAGCTGCGCCACCGCCGCGCAGACGTCGGTAATGCACGGTTCTCCCGGCGGACAGGGCCAGACGGTCATCGTCACCCCTTTCATTGCCAGGCTGCGAGCAAGCCCGGCGGTCATTCCCGCCTGATGCAGGAAACTATCGACCATCACCAGCAGATGGCTTAGGCCCCGCGCTTGCGCCTCCTGTCCGCAGGCGCTCAGCGCGCCGAGGCCGCACAGCGTTACCGGCGGCACGCTGAAGGTTTTCACCCGCTGTAGATTCAGGGTATCGAACGCCTGAAAGAGCGCCGTCTGCAGTTCAGCTTGCATAGATTCCCTCCGCTTTCTCTCTTCCGCTGCTGGCTATCGCCAGCGGGGTCATAAACAGGCTGTGCTGCGGTAAATGCACCCGTAATTCCGGGAAGCGTTTGCGAAACAGCGCGTCCACGCCCGGTTGCATACAGGAGCCGCCCGCCAGCCATAAATCGGCAATGCCATGTCCTTCAATATGGTGAGCAACGATCTCCGCCATTTTTTCGTACACCGGCTTCACCACAGGCCAGATCTCCTGCGCGTTGCTGCGCTTGTACTGCTCCGCCTCTTCCAGCGGGATGCGACGATTTCCGGCGAGGGTCAGAGAGATATGGTGGCCACCGGTCGCTTCATCGGCGGAGTAGGTCACCAGACCCTGCTTAACGATGGCGATGCCGGTGGTACCGCCGCCAATATCCACCACGCCGGCGTTATCAAGCTGCAGCAGATCCGCCACCGCGGTCGGTTCATCCAGCACGTGGCTAACTTCCAGGCCGGCAGATTCGAGTACGTTGATCGAAATACGCGGGTCGGTACCCGGTGGAAAAGAGGTCGCCGCGTGGGTGAAGCGGCAGCCGAGCTGCTGTTCAAGAACGTCGAGATGGCGGCGCACGAGGGTGACGGCGCCGAAAAAATCCCAGACGATGCCGTCGCGCACCACGTCAGCCCAGTCCAGGCACACTGCAACCGGCTGGCCATCGCCATCGACCACCATCGACACGACATCGCAGGTGCCTAAATCCACGCCCAGCCACAGCGGCGAACCGCTGTTCGCAGGCATCTGGTTACACAGGGCCGCGGCTTTTTGTAGCCTGGGAGTGAGCCAACGTTGTTCGTCGTGCGCCATCTCTTTCACTCCTTATACGATGCGGAACGCATCCACCAGCACGCAGCGACGCAGACGGACAAAGGTACGTGCGCTGGTCACCCCCTCCCCGGTCGGCGTGGTGATGGTCATGGTGGTCCAGCCCTCTCCCCCCAGTCCGAGCCCGGCAATGCACGGCCCGTTTTTGACGAAAATGCTGGTATCAATGGCATTGGCCATCTGATTCATGTTGTCGATATTGCGCGAGTGCATCGCCGCCGTATGGTGGCAGCCGCCTTCCAGCTGCACCGCCAGCGCAATAGCGTCATCGACGCTGGCCACCCGTACGACAGGGAGTACCGGCATCATCAGTTCAGTCACGGCAAACGGATGGCTGGCCGGCGTTTCAACAAACAGCAGGCGCGTCTGCGGCGGAACGCTCAGGCCAATAGCGGCGGCAATCTTGCTCGCGTCACGTCCCACCCAGTCACGGCTGACCGTACCTTTGCCGCGCTCATCGATATTCTTCAGCAGCACCGGCTGAAGCTGCTCGGCCTGGGCCGCGCTGAGCTTCACCGCCTGCTGGCCTTCCATCAGGCGCATCAGCTCGTCGGCGACGCTATCGACGACAATCAACACCTTTTCGTCAGCGCAGATAATGTTGTTATCAAACGAGGCGCCTTTGACGATGGACTGCGCGGCGCGCGCCAGATCGGCCGTTTCGTCGACCACTACCGGCGGGTTACCGGCCCCGGCGGCAATCAGACGTTTATTGGTATGCTTGCGTGCGGACTCCACCACCGCTTCGCCGCCGGTGACCACCAGCAGACCAATGCCGGGGTACTTAAACAGCCGCTGGGCCGTTTCGATATCCGGGTTTGCCACGGTGACCAGCAGATTGGCCGGACCGCCCGCGGCAATTACCGCCTGGTTAAGCAGCATAATCGCCCGCTGAGAGACTCTTTTCGCCGCCGGATGCGGGGCGAACACCACGCTGTTGCCCGCGGCAATCAGGCTGATAGCGTTATTAATCACCGTTGCCGCCGGGTTGGTGGAGGGGGTGACCGAGGCCACCACGCCCCACGGCGCGTTTTCTATCAACGTCAGGCCGTTATCGCCGGTCAGCACCTGCGGGGAGAGACATTCGACGCCCGGCGTGCCGCGCGCCTGGGCCACGTTTTTGGCAAATTTATCTTCAACGCGTCCCATGCCGGTTTCGCTGACGGCAAGCTCCGCTAATTCTCTGGCATGTTTTTCGCCTGCCTCACGAATGGCGTGAATCGCCAGCTGGCGCATCGCCACGCTTTTCAGCCCCTGCTGAGCCACCTTTGCCGCCGCGACGGCGTCATCAAGGGAGGCAAAGACGCCCATCTCATGAACGGCGCTGTCCGGCTGGCTGCTGTCCTTCATTTTCAGCAGTACGGCTTTCACCACCTGTTCAATATCCTGTTGGTTCATGATGTTCAGTCCTATTTATGGAAAATCACCTGGCCGCCGGCCACCGCTTCATCGACGATACCGATGACGCACAAATCCACAGGAGACGCGTCGCTGCGGTGTGCCTGTCGCGCCGAGCTGCCGCTGACCAGCAGCACCCATTCGCCGGGCCCCGCGCCGATGCTGTCGATGGCGACGGCGCACTGTCCGTCGGGCTTGCCCGCAGCATCAATCATCTCCACCATCAGCAGCTTGTCGTGCGCCAGCCCCTGATGGCGAACGGTGCAGACAATTTGTCCCGTGACGACTGCCAGTTTCATACCCGCCTCCCTGGATTGCGTGGTGAGTCATGGGCCGGATAAGCGCAGCGCCATCAGGCAATGGCGCGCGTTAATGCCGAAGGACAACCCCGGCGCGCCTTATCCGGCTAACCATCAGATGTTGCTGTCGCCTTTGAAACTGATGGGGAACACCTCCTCCAGATCGCCGTGCGGACGCGGAATCACGTGCACCGAGACCAGCTCGCCGATACGCTGCGCCGCAGCGGCGCCGGCATCGGTAGCGGCCTTGCACGCCGCCACGTCGCCGCGCACCATCGCGGTGACCAGTCCGCCGCCAATCTGCTTCACACCAACCAGCTTCACGCGCGCGGCTTTTACCATCGCATCAGAGGCCTCAATCAGCGCAACCAGGCCCCGGGTTTCAATCATTCCTAATGCTTCCATTGTGTTTTCCTCTTGCGTAAGGGGGTCCAGAACGGGACCGTTCATTCAACCTGCATGGGTAAGCGGCAATCGCTGCTTACGTCACTCCGGCGCGGCACGGCTGCCACTAACGCCAGTTCGATAATTTCCTGCACGCTACAGCCTCGGGAGAGGTCATGGAGCGGTGCGGCCAGCCCCTGAATCAGCGGCCCGATCGCACGATAGCCGCCCAGACGCTGGGCGATTTTGTAGCCGATGTTGCCCGCCTCCAGCGATGGAAAAACCATCACATTGGCCCGTCCCTGCAGCGGACTGTCGGGCGCTTTTTGCGCGGCGACCTCCGGCACGAAGGCGGCGTCAAACTGCAGTTCGCCATCCACCATCAGCTGCGGAGCGCGCTGACGCACGATCTCTGTGGCCTGCTGTACGTTGGCGACGTTGGGGTGGCGGGCGCTGCCGTTGCTGGAAAACGACAGCATCGCCACCCGCGGCTCCTCGCCGGTAATCGCCTGCCATGTCTCAGCGCTGGCTATAGCGATATCCGCCAGTTGCGCCGCCGTCGGCTGCGGCACCACGCTGCAGTCGGCAAATCCCAGCGCCGGTCCGACGTACTGCGGCAGCATCAGAAAGATCGACGACAGCGTTTTGCAGCCAGGCTGAAGGCCAATAATGCGCAATCCGGCGCGCAGTACGTTCGCCGTCGAGGAGAGATTGCCGGCAATACACACGTCGGCCTTCCCGGCGCTGACCATGGCGGCGGCGAACATCAGCGGGTCGTTGAGTTTTTCCTCCGCGTCCGGCGGCGTTTTTTCCCCGGCCCGATCCAGCCAGCGCCGGGCAAAGGCGGCGCGCATTTGCCGGTTGCTGTACGGATCGACAATCTGCATACCGTCCATCGGCAACCGGTGGCTGAGGGCGAACTGGCGCAGAGCAAAAGGGCTGGCGATCAAAATCGGCTTTGCCAGCCCCTGCTGCTGCAGGTAGTGCGCCGCTTTAAGAACGCGAATGTCCAGGGCATCCGGAAACACCACCCGGGCGGGCGAACGCAAAGCCAGTTGACGAGCGCGTTGAATAATCATTGCTCCCCTCCCAGGCGTTGTTGGATCTGGCTGACGGTTAGCGGATGGTTTGCCACGCATAAAATCATCATCACGTAGACGGTGCTGGAGAGGCGGTTGAGCGCCTGCAGAATGTCCGGACGTAAGACCTCAAAGCTGCGGGTAATAAAGACCTGGGCGGCGATCGTTTCCGTCTCCCGAACCCGGGTGCGCAGCAGATTGAGCAAGGCGGCATCGCGGCCGTGAGCGGCTTCAGGCACCAGATGATCGTGGCCGAGATAGCGCAGCGGCTGGTGGGAAAGGCGATGCAGCTCATCCTCATTCAGGCCGACGATGGACTGCGCCGCCAGCGGTTCATCCATAGCGTCGGCGCGCATAATATTGCCCAGACGCGAGCGGATATCCGCCAGCCAGGGCTGCCATGGCTCCGCCAGTTCAATTTGCAGCCATACCGCCAGGGCGATGGTGGCGTCGAGCGCGGCGCGAAAGCCCAGGCGCGGATCGCTTTTAGCGACCATTTTGTCCGCCGTCAGATGGGTCAGGGTGTCCGGTTTTTTTTCGACCGGCTGGCGGCACAGTTCGCAGCAGGCCTGCGGATGTGTGTCGCTGCTGGTTAAACCGTGTACCGGCTGCGGCTGCTGCGCGTCGTCATCGACAAACAGGCTTCCCTGCTCATCGAGAAACTTAATGCGCAAACGGCGGCTCTCCAGCAGTTCCCGGGCCGAAGGCGTCAGACGAGCGTCGGCGGGCAGATGAATTTCTGCCCCTTCGCTGAGCGTATGGTTCGCTCTGAGCCAGGCTTCGGTAATAAAATCTTTCATAGCGATTGCCAGTTCGCAGGCCAGGCGACGTACAGGAAGCGCACGGTCGATGGCGTGCCGAATTCAATGCTGGAGCCTTTCGGGATAAACATCACATCGCCGGCTTTGGCCACCATGGTTTCACCTTCATGGCGTACGTGGAGTTCTCCCTCCAGCACCATGTCGACTTCGTCATAGTTCAGCGTCCATGGGAAAAAGGCGTTTTCCCACTGCATAAATCCGGCGGCCATACTGCTACCGTCCTGCTCGGTGACTAAATCCGTTAAGCCGACGCAGTGCGGTTCCGCGCCGTCGAAGCGGCCAAATTTCACGCTGCTGCCGTCAATGACTTTGACGCCGCCTTTACCGGTGACCGCCTTAAAGCTGGGCTGCATATCGCCCAGCGCCAGCGACTGTTTTTCTTGCATCACCTTGTCCATCAGTTGCGCGACCAGGCTTTCGGTAAACTGCCCTTCCGGCAGCTGGGCAATAATGGTTTCGCGAATGCGCTGGCTTTCGGTTTTGCCCTCCTCCACCGGTACCGTCGCTTCTGGCGCGGACTCATCGCACTCTTTGATGGCGACGCCCAGCAGCTCCGCGACTTCGCGAGCTTCCGGGGTGATGATGCTGGCGCGCAGCACAACCGATATTTCCTCTTCACCTCGCGCGTGGGCCGCACGAATATCGTTAGCTGTGATTAGTTTCTTCACCTGCCCCTTCCTCCTTTTGGCTGAGCTCACTCAAGTAATTCACCAGCTGCTCTACGCTTTGCGGGTCGTGAGCGTTGAGCGCGAAAATTGGCTCCTGAAACCCCATCTCGTACAGCAGTTGCCGCACCGCGGCGACGTTAGCGTCCGGCATGTCCGTTTTGCTAATCGCGGCGATGTGGCGTTTATTCGCCCCAATATCCAGTAACCCGGCGGGTAGACGACTTTCGGTATCATTTGCCGCGTGGACATAAATCAGCGTATCGACATCCTGCAGCGTGGTAATTAATGCGTGATACCAGCGAGGATGACTAAAATATTCTCCTGGAGTGTCGATATCGCCTTTTTCATTAAATTCCACGGCCTGCGTTTTTCTCGCGAGGGAATAATTCCCGTGCAGCGCATTAAATAGCGTTGTTTTTCCCGCGCCCACCGTACCGACAAATGCAATACGCTTCATCGCAGCCTCTAATTAGCTTTTAGTTAACTCGCAGAGGGTGTAATTTAATAATCGACCAAGCCCGCTAACCGTCTGAATCAGCGCCTCTTCAACCGCCCCCACGGAGCCGTAAATCACCAGCGCGCCGCTAAACCTGTCGAGAAAACCGATATGCACATCGGCGGCTTTCATCGCTAAATCACCGGCGATCATGGCGGTTTCGCCAGGGGTTAAGGTCATAATGCCGATAGCGCCGGATTCGGGAACGCCGATCTTTTTCGCCAGTTCTGCCCCAGGGTGCGCAATCAGGTGCGCCAGCGTCACCTGCTTGCCGGGGACAAACTCCTGAATGATGCGTTCTTTATCCATAACTCACCGCTCCGCTAAAACTTGCGCTTATCGTGACAAGTTTCCGCTGGAGTAAATAACAAAATTCGGCAAGTTGATTTGAAAGGTGAGATAGATCACTTATAAACAGAAATAAAAAAGCGCGGGAGAATTCCCGCGCCTGAATTAATTAAATGATAATTACAGCGGCTGAGTTTGCGCTTCAACAACCGCCAGCGCGACCATATTCACGATACGCCGTACCGACGCAATTGGCGTCAGGATATGTACCGGCTTTGCGACCCCCATTAGCACAGGCCCCACGGTCACGCCTTCCGAGCTGGAAACGCGAAGTAAGTTGTAACTAATACGGGCCGCTTCCATATTCGGCATCACCAGGATATTGGCTGAACCTTTCAGCGGACTGTCCGGCATCCGCTCATTGCGAATGCTTTCCACCAGCGCGGCATCGCCGTGCATTTCGCCATCGATCATCAAATCCGGCGCCTGCGTCTTCACCAGCTCCAGCGCCTGGCGCATTTTGCTGGCGGACGGGCAGTCCGAAGAACCAAAGTTCGAGTGCGAAAGCAGCGCTACCCGCGGCTCAATCCCGAATCGACGAACGGTTTCTGCCGCCATCAGGGTGATTTCGGCAATTTGCTCCGGCGACGGATCGTGGTTAACGTAGGTGTCAGCGATAAAGGTGTTGCCGCTCGGCAGCAGCAGCGCGTTCATCGCCCCTGCCGCATGAACCCCTTCGCGGTAGCCAAACAGCGGCTGTATTACGCTGTAGTGTTCGTGATAATCGCCAATGGTGCCGCAGATCAACGCATCGGCTTCGCCGCGCTGCACCATGATCGCGCCGATGACCGTGGTATTGCTGATCACCGCCCGCTGCGCCTGCTCCTGGGTGATCCCGCGGCGCTTCATCAGGTTGTAATATTCGTTCCAGTACTCTTTAAAGCGCGGATCGGATTCGTTATTCACGATCTCAAAATCAACGCCGGCTTTGATCTGCAGCCCCAGCTTCTGAATACGCATCTCAATGACGCCAGGCCGGCCGATAAGGATCGGTTTCGCCAGCCCGAGGGAGACCAGTTCCTGAGTCGCGTGCAGCACGCGGGTATCTTCGCCTTCCGCCAGCACCACCCGCTTCGGCTCTTTGCGCGCCTGCGAGAAAATCGGCTTCATGAACAGATTCGTTTTGTAGACAAACTCGCTGAGCTTCTCGATGTAGGCATCAAAATCGGCGATTGGGCGCGTTGCGACGCCGGAGTCCATCGCCGCTTTCGCCACCGCCGGAGCAATCTTGACGATCAGCCGCGGGTCGAACGGCTTCGGAATGATATATTCCGCGCCGAAGCTCAGGTCCTGATCGCCGTAGGCGGAGGCCACCACTTCGCTCTGTTCTGCGTGAGCCAGTTCGGCAATCGCATGCACCGCCGCCAGTTTCATCTCTTCGTTAATCGCCGTTGCGCCGACGTCCAGCGCGCCGCGGAAGATGAACGGGAAGCACAGCACGTTGTTCACCTGGTTCGGATAGTCGGAGCGGCCGGTGCAGATAATAGCGTCGGAGCGCACCTCTTTCGCCAGCGGCGGCAGAATTTCCGGCTCAGGGTTAGCCAGCGCCAGAATCATCGGCGCGCGGGCCATCTTTTTAACCATTTCCTGGGTCAGCACTTTCGGGCCCGAGCAGCCGAGGAAAATATCCGCCCCGTCAATCACATCATCCAGCGTACGTTTGCCGCTGTCTTCTACCGCATAGGCCGCTTTCGTCTCCGCCATATTCGGCTCACGGCCCTTATAGATAACCCCTTTCGAGTCGCAGACCACAATGTTGTGTTTCTGCATTCCCAGCGCTACCAGCAGGTTCATACAGGCAATCGCCGCCGCGCCCGCGCCTGATACGACCATCCGCACGTCGGAGATATTTTTCTCCACCACCCGCAGACCGTTCAGAATCGCCGCGGTACTGATAATCGCCGTCCCGTGCTGATCGTCATGGAAGACCGGAATATTCATGCGCTCGCGCAGCTTCTGCTCAATGTAGAAGCACTCCGGCGCTTTAATATCTTCGAGGTTGATACCGCCGAAGGTCGGCTCCAGCGCTGCAACGACGTTGATAAATTTGTCCGGGTCAAGCTCATCAACTTCAATATCGAATACATCGATACCGGCGAATTTTTTAAACAGAACGCCTTTACCTTCCATTACCGGCTTACCGGCCAGCGCGCCGATATTGCCCAGTCCCAGCACCGCCGTGCCGTTGGACACCACCGCCACAAGGTTGCCGCGGGCGGTATATTTATAGGCTGCCAGCGGATCCTTCTCGATTTCCAGACAGGGGGCGGCGACACCCGGCGAGTAGGCCAGAGCCAGATCGCGTTGGGTAGCAAGCGGTTTTGTCGGGGAGACCTGGATTTTTCCGGGGACCGGGAATTCGTGGAAATCAAGGGCGCTTTGTTTTAACTGCTCATCCATTTTATCGTTCCTTTCACGTATCGATCGTAGGGGGTGAAACGTAATGGCGTACCTGGTGTTCACCCTAAAGGGCTACCTAGTATCTCGCCTGACGGCTTCGTAAACTTTGAACACCGCCATACTCTCGCCATAACAAAGTTATGTTTGTTATCGATTTATAATGTTTATGTAACTTAGATTCGGAGGCAATGATAGCCCCGTCTGCTATGCTTTTTAGTTATGCAACTCATCACCCTCTCTATCCTAAACCAATAAAAACTCATGCAACTCATTGTTTCAGGAGCACATTATGTCCCGTAGAGAACTAGCCAACGCCATCCGCGCCCTGAGTATGGATGCAGTACAGAAAGCCAACTCCGGCCACCCTGGCGCGCCAATGGGTATGGCCGATATCGCCGAGGTGCTGTGGAACGATTTCCTTAAGCACAATCCTGAAGACCCAAAATGGTACGACCGCGACCGTTTTATTCTCTCCAACGGTCACGCATCAATGCTGCTCTACAGCCTGCTGCATCTGACGGGTTACGATCTGCCCATCGAAGAGATAAAAAACTTCCGTCAGCTGCATTCAAAAACCCCGGGTCACCCGGAGATTGGCTATACGCCGGGGGTGGAAACCACCACCGGTCCGCTGGGGCAAGGACTGGCAAATGCCGTGGGTCTGGCTATCGCCGAGCGCACGCTGGCGGCGCAGTTTAACCAGCCGGAACACGAAATTGTCGATCACTTCACCTACGTATTTATGGGCGATGGCTGCCTGATGGAGGGGATTTCTCATGAAGTGTGTTCCCTGGCGGGGACGTTAGGACTGGGCAAGCTGATCGGCTTCTACGACCACAACGGCATTTCCATCGATGGTGAAACCAAAGGCTGGTTTACCGATGACACGGCAAAACGCTTTGAGGCCTATCACTGGCATGTGGTGCATGAAATTGACGGCCACGACCCCGAAGCCGTGAAGAAAGCGATTCTGGAAGCCCAGAGCGTGAAGGACAAACCCTCGCTGATTATCTGCCGTACGGTGATAGGCTTCGGTTCGCCGAATAAAGCCGGGAAAGAAGAGGCCCACGGCGCCGCGCTGGGGGAACAGGAAGTGGCGCTGGCGCGTCAGAAACTCGGCTGGCATCACCAGGCGTTTGAGATCCCGAAAGAGATTTACCGGGCCTGGGATGCGCGTGAAAAAGGGCAAAAGGCGCAGAAAAGCTGGCAGGAGAAGTTTGCTGCGTATCAGCAGGCCCATCCGCAGCTGGCAGCGGAGTTTACGCGGCGCATGAGCGGCGGACTGCCTGAGTCGTGGGATGAAACGACGCAGAAGTATATCGCCGATCTGCAGGCTAACCCGGCGAAAATCGCCACCCGTAAGGCTTCGCAAAATGCCCTCGATGCCTACGGCCCGCACCTGCCGGAACTGCTGGGCGGCTCCGCCGACCTCGCGCCCAGCAACCTGACCATCTGGAAAGGGTCAACTTCGCTGAAAGAGGATCCAGCGGGTAACTATATCCACTACGGCGTTCGTGAATTCGGGATGACGGCCATCGCCAACGGCATCGCGCATCACGGCGGGTTTGTGCCCTATACCGCCACTTTCCTCATGTTCGTCGAATATGCCCGCAACGCGGCGCGTATGGCGGCGTTGATGAAAGCGCGGCAAATCATGGTCTATACCCACGACTCCATCGGTCTCGGCGAAGATGGCCCGACGCACCAGGCGGTCGAACAGCTGGCCAGCCTGCGCCTGACGCCAAATTTCAGCACCTGGCGACCGTGCGATCAGGTAGAAGCCGCGGTGGCGTGGAAGCTGGCGGTAGAGCGCCATAGCGGACCGACGGCGCTGATCCTCTCCAGGCAAAATCTGGCGCAAATGGCGCGCACGCCGGAGCAGGTACAGAATATCGCCCGCGGCGGCTACGTGCTGAAGGACGCAGGCGGCAAGCCGGACCTGATCCTGATAGCCACCGGTTCGGAAGTCGAGATAACCGTGCTGGCGGCGGAGAAGCTGCTGGCCAAAGGGGTGAACGTGCGCGTGGTTTCCCTGCCATCGACCGATGTCTTTGATGCGCAGGATGAGGCGTATCGGGAATCCGTCCTGCCCTCGGACGTCAGCGCCCGTGTCGCCGTCGAAGCCGGCATCGCCGACTACTGGTATAAATACGTGGGGCTAAAAGGAAAAATCGTCGGTATGACCGGCTATGGCGAATCCGCGCCGGCCGATAAGCTCTTCCCTTACTTCGGCTTTACCGTTGAGCATATCGTCAGCGTAGCGGATGAGCTACAGAACGGGTAACCCATAGCGTGGGCCAGGCGTCTGGCCCCTGCCAGTTATCGCACTGCGGCTGCTGCGCGTAGCGTACCAGGCTAAACCGCTGGCCGTCATAGCGCCAGCGCGTTTGGATACCGCAATCGCCGGGTGCGCGCCCTTTATCGAGGGTCACCAGTTCCTGATGCCGATCGTCGTAGCTGGCGTTCACCAGCTCGACGTCACGCGGCGCATCGCCGGGTGGCTGGAAGGGCAGCGTGAGTCGTACCGGGTGAGCAATATATGGCCGCTGGCGCGAAACCAGCCAGGCCAGCCAAATGGTATTGTAGGCTCCCGCTTCGCAGCTGGTCATCAGCAGGACCTTCTCGTCGGTCAGCGCGGACACCCGTACCTCGCGGCGAAACGGATCCAGCGAACAGGCGCTGCTGTTCATGCGCTCATTGCCATAATCCATCAGATCGTTAAGTTCATCGCGGCTCAGGGGCGACTGCGCCCCCTCCATTTTCACCACCGATCGCAGCGCCGGCGCAGGCGGTACGCTGAGCGGCGGCTCTTCCCCCTTGCCGACCCATGCGGTCTCGCTCCCCACCCGCTTTTGCCGGCTATCAATAAACAGCAGGGCGGCTTTGAGCCCCTGCAGAGAAACAGTCTGGAGACCCTTTTCAAGCGTGATGGTCTGCGCGTTTTGCACTTGCTGCAGGAATGCGTCAATGGTGACGTTATCGTCAGTTTTCAGCAGTTTGTCGGCAATCTGCCAGTGTGTATCGCTCAAGGCCAGGGGTTTGCCATCGAGCTGAAGCCGGGGCGCTATCGGCGCCAACGCCGCCACCGGGTTGCCCACGCCTCCCAGCTCAATACGCAGGCTGGCGTTGGTTGCCGCTCCGGCGCTGCGGGTAAGGGTCATCACCAGGCCGTGGTGTAGCCCGACGTTACGGGCTACGCAGAAGTTCTGATTGTTGCAGGTCACCTGCCAGTCGCTGAAGAGCTGTTGCGCCGGCGCCGCCCGCACCAGCGATGCCGGCAGCAAGCCGCAAAGCAGAAACAAAATAACCCGATACCACATGAGCGGCACAACCCCGATGAACACGCCATAAACAGCGGCTATGTTCGCCAGCGGCGAGGTTTTACTCAATCGGATTTATCAGAGATCCCCGTTCATCAGCCCGGAGTTTTGCAAATATTGCAGCAGGATCACCGCTTTGCCGTCGCGGATTTCCCCGTTGGCCATCATCTCCAGCGCCCGATGATAAGGGAGCTCCAGCACCTCGATCTCTTCATCATCAACGCCGCCACCGTCGTTGGCCCGCTGGGTATCGTTATATTCGGCAATAAAGAAATGGATAAGCTCGGTGACGCCGCCGGGCGACATAAACAGTTCAAACAGTTTGCGCACTTCGCCGACTTCGAAGCCGGTCTCTTCAATGGCTTCTTTACGCACGCACGCCTCCGGCTCGTCGCTGTCCAGCAGCCCGGCGCAGGTTTCGATCAACATCCCGTCTTCGTTGCCGTTTACCCAGGTCGCGATGCGGAACTGGCGAACCAGCACGACGGTCTGCTTATGGCGGTTATACAGCAAGATGGTCGCACCGTTGCCGCGATCGTAGACTTCGCGTTTATGGCGAACCACGCTGCCGTCGCTGCGCGTCAGCTCATAGGTCATGTTGCGCAAAACGAACCAGTTTTCGGAGAGGATTTTATCTTTGATAATGTTGATATTGAGTGACATACGGGCCCCACAGCGTGAAATAACGATGTCATACTACGCTGCGGAACCCGCTTTGTCGTTAGTGAAGCGGAATCGGTTTAACCTCGAGGAAGTCCATGATCCCCTGCGCCGCGTGGCGGCCTTCCGCCATTGCAGTTACCACCAGATCGGCGCCGCGCACCGCATCGCCGCCGGCAAACACCTTACGATGAGTGGTCTGGTAACGATAGCGACTTTCCACATTGGCCTTAATTCGGCCGCGGCTGTCGAGCTTCACGCCCACCGATTCCAGCCACGGCATACCGTGCGGATGGAAACCGAAGGCCATAATCACCGCATCGGCGGGCATCACGAACTCGCTTCCGGGGATTGGCGAAGGGCTGCGGCGTCCCTGTGCATCCGGCGCGCCAAGCTGGGTTCGCAGGAAGCGCACGCCGTTGACGTGCCCCTCTTCGTTCAGCTCCAGGGTGACCGGCTGGACGTTAAATTCAAATAATGCCCCCTCTTCGCGCGCGTTTTTCACCTCTTTCTTCGAACCGGGCATGTTGGCTTCATCGCGACGATAGGCGCAGGTGACCTGCTTTGCGCCGTGGCGCAGCGCGGTGCGCACGCAGTCCATCGCCGTATCGCCGCCGCCGAGTACCACAACGTTCAGTCCCTCGGTATTGACGTAAGGCTCTTCCGGCAGCTCCAGCAGCCCCATAACCTGTTTAGTATTCGCGATCAGAAACGGCAGCGCATCGTAAACGCCGGGCGCGTCTTCATTCGGTAGATCCGCTTTCATGGAGCGATAGGTACCTGCGCCAATAAATACAGCATCATATTCATCAAGCAGCGTCGTCAGCGGAATATCCTTGCCTATTTCGCAGTTCAGCTCAAAGCGTACGCCCATCCGGGTGAAGATTTCACGCCGCCGGACAAGCAGGGATTTATCCAGCTTGAAGGCCGGAATGCCAAAGGTCAGCAGGCCGCCGATTTCCGGATGGCGGTCAAACACCACCGGGCTTACGCCGTTGCGCACCAGCCGGTCGGCGCAGGCGAGACCGGCTGGACCGGCGCCGATAATCGCCACCCGCTTACCGCTGTTCACGACCTGCGAAAGATCCGGCCGCCAGCCGTTGGCCAGCGCCTGGTCGGAGATATAGCGTTCAATGTTGCCGATAGTCACCGAACCGTGCTCATCGCGCAGCGTGCAGGCCCCTTCGCACAGGCGGTCCTGCGGGCAGACGCGACCGGTTATTTCCGGCAGGCAGTTGGTCTGATGTGAAAGCTCAACGGCGGCGGCGATATCCCCCTCTTTCACCCGCTCAATCCACTGCGGAATATGGTTGTGCAGCGGGCAGGTCCATTCACAAATGCTGTTTTCGCCGCATTTCAGGCAGCGTTCCGCCTCGCGATTGGCCTGTCCGGCGCTGAACGGAAGATAAATTTCGGCAAAATTGGCCTTACGCGCTGCGGCGGATAGCTTGTCGGGCTCGCCGCGCGGCGGCGTCGCGGCCATCTGTGCGACTTTCCCGGCGGAGCAAGATGCCATCGGGGCACCGGGGTGACCCAGACGCGCCGCGCGCTGACGCCGCTGTTTCGCCAGATTCATCAGCGTGCTGTCCGTCGCCAGCTCCAGCGCCCCGGCCGGGCAGTTTTGCACGCAGGCAGGCCCCTCTTCGCGACCGTTACACAAATCGCACTTATGCGCCGTCGCTTTGACTCTGCCCTCCTGTACCGGCGTCAGGACGATTTGCATCACGCCAAACGGGCAGGCAACCATACAGGATTTACAGCCGATGCATTTTTCCTGATTCACCTGGACGCTGCCGTTAAGCTGGCTGATGGCGTCATTTGGACAACTGCGGGCGCACGGCGCGCCTTCACAGTGGTGACAGGTTACTGCGTTACGCTTTTGCTCATTTTTGATAACCGTAATGCGCGGCAAAAAACGCTGCGGGGTCAATACATGCTGCTCATCGTTATGCGCCATGACGCAGGCAACTTCACAAGCCTTGCATCCGATGCACTTATGACTATCGCTTAAAATAAAGTGGTTCATGACATCCTTCAGTCTTATTGGTGAATAACCCCTCAATTCGCATGACTATCTATTACCCGACAAGGCGGGGCTGGAACAATGTGCAATTGCACAGGTCGCCGATTTTTTGGTAATAACCCGAGTTGGATCAATTTTTTTGACTTAAATGAAATTACGTTTTATTTAGCTAAGTGATAATAGGCCGCGTCTGCGGCGACGGGCAGAAAGGATGACGTCGGTAGAGGGAGAAGGACGGTTCTTTACGCTGCCATAAAAGGCACACGATAAATTACACTATCTCCTTATTTTCTCCACGATTGCCTGCGCCCTTGCCGCTAGAGTGTCACAGGCTCTGCAATAACAAAAAAATGTGCAAAATGAGGTCCTAATTCTGATGGCGAATTTTTTTATCGATCGCCCCATTTTTGCGTGGGTTCTGGCAATCCTGTTATGCCTGACCGGTACGCTCGCAATTTTGTCGCTTCCCGTTGAGCAATATCCCGAACTTGCCCCTCCTAACGTCAGGATCGCAGCAAACTATCCCGGGGCCTCGGCACAAACGCTGGAAAATACCGTTACCCAGGTTATCGAGCAGAATATGACCGGCCTCGACAACCTGATGTACATGTCATCCCAGAGCAGCGGCACCGGGCAAGCCACCGTGACGCTAAGCTTTACCGCCGGTACCGATCCGGACGAAGCCGTCCAGCAGGTGCAGAACCAGCTGCAGTCGGCGATGCGTAAACTCCCGCAAGCCGTCCAGAACCAGGGCGTGACGGTGCGTAAAACCGGGGACACCAACATCCTGACGATTGCGTTCGTCTCTACCGATGGCAGCATGGATAAACAGGATATCGCCGACTACGTCGCCAGTAACATTCAGGACCCGCTCAGCCGGGTAAACGGCGTCGGCGACATTGACGCCTATGGTTCCCAGTATTCGATGCGTATCTGGCTCGATCCGGCCAAACTCAACAGTTTTCAGATGACGGCAAAAGACGTCACCGATGCCATCTCTTCACAGAACGCGCAGATTGCCGTCGGCCAGCTGGGCGGTACGCCTTCGGTAGATAAACAGGCGCTCAACGCGACAATTAATTCGCAATCGCTGTTACAAACCCCGGAACAGTTCCGCAATATCACCCTTCGGGTTAATCAGGACGGCTCGGAAGTTACCCTTGGCGACGTCGCGACCGTGGAAATGGGAGCGGAGAAATACGATTACCTCAGCCGCTACAACCGCCAGGCGGCTTCCGGGCTGGGGGTTAAGCTGGCCTCTGGCGCAAACGAAATGGCGACCGCCGAACGCGTCATCAGCCGTCTGAACGAGCTGTCGCAATACTTCCCGCATGGTCTGGAATATAAAGTCGCTTACGAAACCACCTCATTCGTTAAGGCGTCGATTACCGACGTGGTGAAAACGCTGCTCGAAGCCATCGCGCTGGTGTTCCTCGTCATGTATCTGTTCTTGCAGAACTTCCGCGCGACATTAATCCCAACCATCGCCGTTCCGGTGGTGCTAATGGGGACTTTCGCCGTCCTCTACGCCTGCGGCTACAGCATCAACACCTTGACCATGTTTGCGGTGGTGCTGGCGATAGGCCTGCTGGTGGACGACGCCATCGTGGTGGTGGAAAACGTCGAGCGTATCATGAGCGAGGAGGGCCTCTCGCCGCGTGAAGCGACGCGAAAATCGATGGGGCAAATTCAGGGTGCGCTGGTCGGTATCGCCATGGTCCTATCGGCAGTATTCGTGCCAATGGCCTTCTTCGGCGGCACCACCGGCGCGATTTATCGTCAGTTCTCGATCACCATCGTCTCGGCAATGGTGCTGTCGGTTCTGGTGGCGATGATCCTTACCCCGGCGCTGTGCGCCACGCTGCTCAAACCGGTGCATAAAGGCGAAACCCACGGGCAACGGGGTTTCTTTGGCTGGTTTAACCGCACGTTTAACCGCAACGCTAGCCGCTACGAAACCGCCGTCGGCAAAATTCTTCACCGTTCGCTGCGCTGGATAATGATCTACATCCTGCTGCTGGGGGGGATGGTGTTTCTGTTCCTGCATCTGCCAACGTCATTCCTGCCGCTGGAAGACCGCGGCATGTTTACCACGTCGGTGCAATTGCCCAGCGGTTCGACCCAGCAGCAAACCCTGAAGGTGGTCCAGCAGGCGGAAGACTATTTCCTGAAAAACGAAAAACAAAACGTCGAATCGGTGTTCGCCACCATCGGCTCCGGCCCCGGCGGCAACGGACAGAACGTAGCGCGTATGTTCGTTCGCCTGAAGGACTGGGACCAACGCGATCCGACAACCGGTTCCTCTTTCGCTATCATCGAACGCGCGACCAAAGCGTTTAACAAAATAAAAGAAGCTCGCGTCTTTGCCAGCAGCCCGCCGGCCATCAGCGGCCTGGGCAGTTCCGCCGGTTTCGATATGGAACTGGAAGACCATGCGGGCAACGGACACGAAGCGCTGATGGCCGCCCGCGATACCCTACTGGAGCTGGCCGCTAAAAATAACCAGCTGACCCGCGTTCGCCACAACGGCCTTGACGATAGCCCGCAGCTACAGGTGGATATCGATCAGCGTAAAGCCCAGGCGCTGGGCGTCTCCATCGATGATATCAACAACACCCTCCAGACCGCGTGGGGGTCAAGCTACGTCAACGACTTTATGGACCGCGGCCGCGTGAAGAAGGTCTATGTTCAGGCGGCCGCGCCGTATCGCATGCTGCCGGACGACATTAATCTGTGGTACGTACGCAACAGCAGCGGCACGATGGTGCCCTTCTCCGCTTTCGCCACCTCCCGCTGGGAGACCGGTTCGCCGCGTCTGGAGCGCTACAACGGCTATTCAGCGGTAGAAATCGTCGGTGAAGCCGCGCCGGGCGTCAGTACCGGTACCGCGATGACAATTATGGAAGAGCTGGCCCGCCAGCTGCCAAACGGCTTTGGCCTTGAATGGACGGCGATGTCGTATCAGGAGCGCCTCTCCGGCGCGCAGGCTCCGGCGCTGTACGCCATTTCGCTGCTGGTCGTGTTCCTGTGCCTGGCGGCGCTGTACGAAAGCTGGTCGGTGCCGTTCTCGGTGATGCTGGTGGTGCCGCTGGGGGTCATCGGCGCCCTGCTGGCGACCTGGATGCGCGGTCTGGAAAACGATGTCTACTTCCAGGTGGGACTGCTGACGGTGATCGGTCTGTCGGCGAAGAACGCCATTCTCATTGTCGAGTTTGCCAATGAGCTGAATCAGAAAGGCGAGGACCTGCTTACCGCCACGCTCTCCGCCTGTCGCCAGCGTCTGCGGCCGATCCTGATGACCTCGCTGGCGTTTATCTTCGGCGTGCTGCCGATGGCCACCAGTACCGGTGCGGGTTCCGGCAGTCAGCATGCCGTTGGCACCGGGGTCATGGGCGGGATGATTTCAGCCACGGTGCTGGCAATCTTCTTCGTACCGCTGTTTTTCGTGCTGGTGCGTCGTCGCTTCCCGCTCAAGGAACGGCCGCAATAATCAGGATGCGCCCTGGCGATATGTCGCCGGGGCCAAATAATAGAAAAGGCGACCGGATGTGTCGCCTTTTTGATGTGGTCGCTTCAACTGCATTATTATTCTGCCTGTGAAATCGCCATGCTTTTATTGCGGAAATCTATTTACGAAGCATGCCTTCGATAAAGTCTTTCCAGTTCCCCAGTTCATGTTCAATCATAATAGCCTCTCTTATTATTATGGGTGATTTTATGCAAATTCATTGATGGTTAAAAGCGCGTTTGCACTATCGTTCTGATAACTCTAATTACCCCCTGCGGAATGATTTCTTTCGTTCGTAAGTACTATGACCCGATTCCGGGCATTTTAATGTGACCGACAGCAACAATTAGCAACATTTGTTCATCAGCCAGAAGCGCCTGGCGCCGCCTTATGGCCAGCACTGGTCGCGGCCAGTCGCTCAAAAAACAGCCAGAATGTAACGTTAAATATCTCTGGCGGGGAAAAAACGATATTTATTAATGTAATTCACGTATTATTTATTCAGGGTTTATATATTCGGAAGATTCTTAGCTAATCGTTTAATTCAACGGAAAAGGTTTAATCATGCTCACCATGTACGGGATAAAAAACTGCGACACCATTAAAAAGGCCCGCCGCTGGCTGGAAGCCCATCAGATAGAATATCGCTTTCATGATTATCGTGTCGATGGCCTGGATCGCAATTTATTAGACACCTTTATTGCCGAGCTCGGCTGGGAAGCGCTGCTCAACACTCGCGGTACGACCTGGCGCAAGCTGGACGAAACGGTTCGCACCGGTATCAATAACGCCGACGCCGCGGCGAAACTGATGCTGGAAATGCCGGCAATCATCAAACGCCCATTGCTCTGCGCGCCCGGTCAGCCTATGCTGCTGGGTTTCAGTGAATCAAGTTATCAGCAGTTTAACGAGGTGTAGTCTATGTCTTGCCCGGTCATTGAGCTGGCTCAGCAGCTTATTCGCCGCCCTTCCCTCAGCCCCGATGATGCGGGATGCCAGGCGTTAATGATTGAACGTCTGCGTGCGATTGGCTTTACCGTTGAACCGATGGATTTCGGAGATACCCAAAACTTCTGGGCCTGGCGCGGGCGCGGGGAAACGCTGGCGTTTGCCGGCCATACCGATGTCGTACCGTCGGGCGACGCCGATCGCTGGATTAATCCCCCCTTTGAACCCACCATTCGCGACGGCATGCTGTTTGGCCGCGGCGCCGCAGATATGAAAGGCTCGCTCGCGGCGATGGTGGTCGCGGCAGAACGCTTTGTGGCTCAGTATCCGAATCATAAAGGTCGTCTGGCCTTCCTGATTACTTCAGATGAAGAGGCCAGCGCCAAAAACGGTACCGTAAAGGTTGTTGAAGCGCTGATGGCGCGCAATGAGCGCCTGGATTATTGCCTGGTCGGCGAACCGTCCAGCACCGAAGTCGTCGGCGATGTCGTCAAAAACGGCCGTCGCGGCTCGCTGACCTGCAACCTGACCATTCACGGCGTACAGGGGCACGTGGCCTATCCGCATCTCGCCGATAACCCGGTTCACCGCGCCGCCCCGATGCTGGCGGAACTGGTGAACATCGAATGGGATAAGGGCAACGAATTCTTTCCGCCGACCAGTATGCAAATCGCTAACGTGCAGTCCGGGACCGGCAGCAACAACGTCATTCCCGGCGACATGTTCGTCCAGTTCAACTTCCGCTTTAGCACCGAGCTGACCGATGAAATGATTAAAGCGCGCGTCGTGGCGCTGCTGGAGAAATACGAACTGCGCTACAGCGTGGACTGGTGGCTCTCGGGGCAGCCGTTCCTGACCAGCCGCGGTAAGCTGGTTGATGCGGTGGTTAACGCTATTGAGCACTATAATGAAATAAAACCGCAGCTGCTGACTAACGGCGGCACGTCCGACGGGCGCTTTATCGCGCGTATGGGCGCGCAGGTGGTTGAACTGGGGCCAGTGAATGCCACCATTCATAAAATAAACGAGTGTGTGAATGCCGCCGACCTCCAGCTACTGGCGCGGATGTATCAACGCATTATGGAGCAGCTGGTCGCCTGACGGCATCAATAGAGAAGAGGTAAGCGCATGGATTGGCTATCGAAGTACTGGTGGGTCCTGGTGTTGGTATTTTTGGTGGGCGTGATGATCAACGTGATTAAAGATCTTACCCGCGTTGATCATAAAAAATTTCTCAACAATAAACCGGATCTGCCGCCGCACCGCGACTTCAATGATAAGTGGGATGACGATGACGACTGGCCGAAGAACGACCCGTCAAAGAAGAAGTAACATCTTTTTTTGTTAGGTTTTCCCGGTAGCGCATCGCTGAGGAGGCTACGGGCTTACAGTCAGTCTGTGGGTCAAGTAACCCGGACAGATGCGCAGCATCGCCTCCGGGAAATGATTCCACTCTGCTCCCTTTCCCCGGGGGCGGCGCTTAACGCGCCTTGCCCGGGCTACGGATTTACAGCCCATCTGCGGGCCGGTAGCCCTAACAGGTGCGCAGCATCGCCTCCGGGAAATGATTCCACTCTGCGCTCTTATCCCGTGGGCGGCGCTTAACGCGCCTTGCCCGGGCTACAGATTTACAGCCCGTCTGCGGGCCGGTAGCCCGGACAGGCGCAACGCGCCGCCTCCGGGTTTATTATTTATAGCAGTTCAATAATATCGCTGTCTTTCGGCGTGCTGCCGCTGAGCGCTTCGTCGAAATAGTGCTTCGGTACGGTAAAGCGCAGATGATCGAGAGCAAACTGCATGCTGCGATCGTCAATCGCGTGCCCCAGATCCTCAACGATATCCAGCGTCACATCCCCGCCGGCCTGCTGCAACGCCTCCTGCCCCGCAACCGCCCACGCCAGATCGATAACCCGATCTTCACCGCCGTGGATCAGGTGAATCGTGGTCGCGGTCGTCGCCGTCTCGGGCAGAGTCGCATAGCGGCCGTTGAAGGCAATCACCCGCGATGCCAGACCCGGTTCGGCTTTAATGCTTTCCAGCGACATAATCGCCCCCTGCGAGAAGCCGATCAGCGCCGTCGCCTGCGGGCTGACGCCGCTCTGTTGTTGCCAGTAGCGCACCGTTTCAATAAAGGTCGGCATAATCGCATCTACGCGCTGCTGGCGATTTTCTTCGCTGACGCCCTGAACAGAAAACCACTGGCGTCCCGGAGCCGGGCCGCACGGCTCCGCGCCGCCGATGCTGACGATAAGCGCATCGGGAAAGAGCGGCGCAAACCAGCTACCGATTTGCCCCATGGCCACCGGGTTATCGCCGACGCCATGAAACAGCAGCAGCAGTTGCTGTGCAGGTGTTGCGGGGCTTTGAACGATAAAATGATCGTGTTTCATGGCTTTCTCCTTAATGTCTGCAAGGAAGTTTACCCCGCGGAGGGAATATGACCATGCCATTTAACTGATGAAGTTAGTTAAAAAATTGCAACATCTGAACCTGCCGGCGCAGGTCGTTGGCGCGGTTTTCATCCAGGCTGAGCAGCGCCTGCGCCGCCTCTTCGCGCAGCCTGGCCAGCAGCGCTTTCCGTCCGGATAAACCTAACGTTCGGCAAAGCGCGGTCTCATCCTGCTGCTGCAGGCGGGCCCGCAGCGCCGGAAGCGGCAGCACCACCAGCATAAGCAGGCGATTGAGGCTACCCGCCGAGGTCAGCAGCGGACGATGGGCAAAAGCAAAACCCGCTACCTCCAGCCAGTCTTCTTCAGTAAGAATAGTCGCTTTCAGCGCCGTCAGCGGCACAGGTTCATCTCGCCACTCGCGCAGCCAGAATTCGTCGCGCTGCAGCCGTTGGGCTTCTTCGCTTGCCAGGCAATGTCCCGCTTCGCTGAGAGGATAGAGCGCCATCGCGGTGTAACAGCCACTGCTGGCTTCCCGATGCGTGCCCAGCCGCACCAGCGTAAAACCGCAGCTTTGCCAGAAACGCCAAAGTTCGGGAGTATAGCCAAAACTGACTGAGAGATAATCCCGGTCCGCAGCCTGAGCCGCCGCCCGGGCCACCAGCCGCTGCCCCAGCCCCTCGCGCTGGCGAGCCGGATGCACGGCAATACGGCTGATGCGCAGGCCCGTCAACGTGGCCGCCAATGGGCTACCGCCATGCGCCGCCAGCGACTGCGCCACCAGATTTCCGCGCGGACGCCGATAGCCGGCCCATACCGCCCGGCTAAGCGACGGCTCAAGACCGCCCTCCTCCACCAGCCACAACGCCCCGGCGATGCGCTCGCCGCTATGGGCGCAGGTAAAATGCTGTCCTGGCGCATCCAGCATGCGCCGGAGATCCAGCGGCGACGTGCGATAGTGGGCCCCGGAGAGCAGCTGATACATCGCTTCCGGTAACGCAGGCTGCCGCCGCCAGCACTGCTGGCTGACGTTCTCCAGCGCGATATCGCCGCCTGGCGCATGCTGGAAGGTCTCATCATTGAACAGCAGCAGCTGTGCAATTGCCGCTTCCAGCGGACAGCCGCTAGCCCAGCGGATGGGCGTCGTGAGGCTAAACTGCCGTAGGTGCGCGAAGCTGGCGCAAAATTTAAGTAAAAAACCGCGTCCGGTCCCTTCATATCCCTGAACGGTGGTGATCAGCAGCGTTCTCGGGAAACGGGAAACAAGCTGGCGCAGCAGCGGTCCGGGGATGGCGGCAGCCTCGTCGACTATCAGCCATCCCGCTCGACGTCCGGACGCCAGTAATGCATCGGGCGCCATAAAGTTAACGCTCTCCCCGGCGAAAGCCGCCATCACCTCCGTCGCTCCGCGCGCCGGCGCGGTAACGATGGCGTCACTTTTTAGCTGGCGGAGAAGCATTCCCGCGAGAGCGGACTTCCCTCGTCCGCGTTCGGCGGTCAACGCGGCAATACCGGGGGGGAAATCGGCCAGTTCGGCAAGAACGGCGGCCTGCTCCGCCTGCGGATGACCATCGGCAAAATGCCATCGCGGGCGCTCGGGAAATACGGGTACGACCCGTTCATGGCCCTGCCGCCAGAGAATGGACGCTTTATCCGCAACAATCTGTTGGCAAAAACGATAAACAAAGTTCGGCGTGGGTATGGGATCGGGAGCGTCGCTCCAGCGCCGGGAATCCGCATCAGGACGGGCCGGCCATTGGGCGAAGTCGGGGGTGAGCAATACCAGCCAGCTACCGGCGCGTAGCGTACCGGCTAACGCGGCGAAAGCGGCAACATCAAAGCCCGCGCGGGCATCGAAAAAGGCGTGCTGGTATTCGCGGCCCAACAGCGATCTCAGATCTGCAGGCGGGACGTACGGCGCAGGCATCGGCTGTGGGCCAACCCACAGTCCGTCTCCGGCCAGCGCTGTGCGTATTTGTTGCGCCTGAAGCTGAGTCCAGGCATCGTCGCCGCTGAGAACCAGCAGACGACGAATGCCTTCGCGCGCCATCTGCGCCGTCAGACGACGCAGTTCATCCATGACAGAAGAGCATTACAGCGCATTGCCGAAGGTGTTGCACTGCGCCGGGTCGCCGCTATCGAAGCCGCGTTTAAACCAGGTATAGCGCTGCTGCGACGTTCCATGGGTAAAGCTGTCCGGCACCACCCGCCCCTGGCTCTGCTGCTGCAGGCGATCGTCGCCAATCGCCTCTGCGGCATTCAGCGCTTCCTGGAGGTCGCCGGTCTCCATGTAGTCCTGCTTCTGCATGTTGTAGCCCCAGACGCCAGCGAAGCAGTCCGCCTGTAGTTCCATTTTCACCGACAGGCGATTCGCTTCCGCCTGCGAAGCGTTTTGCTGTAGCTGACGCACTTTCGATTCAATACCCAGCAGCTTTTGTACGTGGTGGCCAACCTCGTGGGCGATAACGTAGCCCTGTGCGAAATCGCCGCCGGCGCCAAGCTTGTTTCTCATCTCATCGTAGAATGACAGGTCGATATACACCGTGCTGTCCGCCGGGCAGTAAAAAGGCCCCATAACGGATTGACCGGTACCGCAGGCGGTCCGCGTCGCGCCGCGGTACATCACCAGTTTGGGCTGCGGATACTGGCGGCCCATATCTTTAAATATTGCTCCCCAGGTATCTTCCGTGTCCGCCAGAATCACCTTAGTGAATTTTGCGGCTTCTTCATCCTGCGGGCTGATGGAGCGTTGGGTGGTGGTTTGCTGCGGAGATACCGGCTCGCCGGTCAGCATGCCGGTTAAATCGACGCCGTAATAGCCCGCCACCAGAACAATAATCAGCAGCACAATGCCGCCTTTGCCGCTGGGGAGACGAAAACCGCCCCCGCCGCCCATTGGCGAACCAGATTGACTACGACGATCTTCAACATTGTCGCTCTCGCGACGTCCTTGCCAGCGCATAAGCACCTCAATTCATCATATTAACCAATGAATAAGATCGTAGGCGGTTCAGCGAAGGATTACCACAGGAAACAGCAAGAAGAGCGCCAGAAGAAGAAAACTTCTCCTGGCGTAGGGGATTAGTCGAGCTTCACGCCCAGGCGATGAGCGACTTCTTCGTAGGCTTCAATCAGGCCGCCGAGGCTCTGGCGGAAACGGTCTTTGTCCATTTTATCCATGGTCTTTTTATCCCACAGACGGCTGCCGTCCGGAGAAAATTCATCCCCCAGCACCACTTCGCCTTTGAACAGACCAAATTCCAGCTTGAAGTCCACCAGGATCAGGCCCGCATCGTCAAACAGCTTTTTCAGCACATCGTTAGCTTTGTAGGTCAGCTCCTGCATACGCGCCAGGTTCTCTTTGCTCACCCAGCCAAAGGTTTCGCAGTAGGATTCGTTGACCATCGGATCGTGCATGGCGTCGTTCTTCAGGAACAGGTCGAACAGCGGCGGGTTCAGCTCGATGCCCTCTTCAATCCCTAAGCGTTTCACCAGCGAACCGGCAGCGCGGTTACGCACCACGCACTCCACCGGCACCATATCCAGCTTTTTAACCAGACACTCGGTATCGGACAACAGCGCTTCCATCTGGGTCGGGATGCCCGCTTCCGCCAGCTTGCTCATAATGAAATGGTTGAACTTGTTGTTCACCATGCCTTTACGATCGAACTGCTCAATGCGAGCGCCGTCCCCTGCTGACGTATCGTTACGGAATTCGAGTATCAACAGATCCGGGTTTTCGGTGCTGTATACCGTCTTCGCCTTACCACGATACAACTCAGCTTGCTTTTGCATCTTTGTCACTCCAGTGATGATTAACGATAAAAATTTGTGCTTTTCTGCCGACGCACACGTTTGCGTCACTATACATTAAAAAGGGCCGGATTGCTCCAGCCCTGTTAATTACTTACTTAATGCGGCCTGGAATACGGCAACCAGGGCATCATTTTGCGACTGCGTCAGAGTATGGCCTTTCGGGTCGATGAACTGCAGACTGCTGCGGTTATCGAGGTCCCCGACCTGCAGTTTATAATCGCCGGACACCAGCTGTGGGTCGCGAGCGCCCAGATCGGTCCAGCCGCTGTCGGAAAGCGGTTTATAGGTCACGGACAAGTTACCCTGAGAGCGAGAACTATCAGTTACCTTCATACCCACTTTTTCCAGCGCGCCCGGCAGGCGTTGCCATACCAGATTAAACGGTGCGCGAACGATCAGCATCGGCAGGCCGGTATCATCAGCCCCGCTCTGCACGTCGAAGGTTGCCCCGGCATTTTTCTGCGCAGCGTTCTGCGCGCTGGTCGCGTTCAGATCCAGACCTTCGGAAATGACGTTCAGCATGGCGGTACTGTAGCGCTGCAGCGAAGCCGGATCGGCAACAGGTTTACCCGCCTGCTCCAGATTCACCAGCTTCACGATCACCGCCTGCTGGTAGCCCTGCTGTTTAACTGAGATTTGATAGCGACCACGATACTGCTGGTCTTCATCGAGGCGATTCCATTCGACCCAGTCGGTATTCAGCGTCTGGCTGGCATCGTCGCGTTTAGCGATAGTGTAGTTTTTCGACTGCACGATGCTTGCCACCTGCGCCCACAGCGAACCGCTGCGCCCGTTTTCCACCATCAGCGTTGCGGTATCACCGTTAAACTGCGTGCGCGCGCCGCTGACCAGCGCCAGAGGCTGGGCTGGCGGACGAATATCCAGCGCTTTGCCTGTGTTACCGGTGCTGGTCGCAACCGGAATATTATAATCACCCACCTGAACCGGCAGAATCATACCTGCTGGCGCGTGAAGTTCACTAAGCGGCGTAGCCTGCAAATAGGCCTCGTCGCCGCTCACCTGACGCTTATAGCGCGAGTCAGAACTACAGGCCGCGAGGAGTAGAACCAGCGAAACACCCGCAACCTTCGCCAGGCGCGACTTCTGTACTGAGTAAGCCATCAAATCTCCCTAAACTTTACAGCAAACCGGCATGCTTCAGCGCTGCGGTAACAACCTTCGTACCGTTTTCGGTAATCGGGGTCATCGGCAGGCGTAGCGTATCGGTCGCCACAAGACCCAACGCCTTACAGGCCCACTTGACCGGGATAGGGTTGGGTTCGACAAATAATTTGGTATGCAATGGCATCAGACGCTGGTTAATCGCACGAGCTTCGGCAAATTGACCTGCTAGCGCCAGTCGGCACATCTCGGCCATTTCACGCGCCGCAACGTTTGTCGTTACGGAAATCACGCCATGGCCGCCTAGCTGCATAAAGTCCATTCCGGTCGCGTCATCGCCGCTCAGCAGAATAAAGTCATCTGAAACCAGCTCTTTGATCTGATGAACCCGGCTTAAGTTCCCCGTCGCTTCCTTAATACCGATAATATTTTTGATTTCCGCCAGACGACCAACGGTTTCAGGCAGCATATCGCAACCGGTACGGGAGGGCACATTATACAGAATTTGCGGCAGGTCAGTATGTTCTGCGATAGCTTTAAAGTGTTGGAAGAGTCCTTCCTGAGTCGGACGGTTGTAATAAGGCGTTACCGTCAGGCAGCCAACCACGCCGCTATCGTTAAATCTTTTAGTCAGGCTAATCGCCTCTGCGGTTGCATTGGCACCGGTACCGGCAATGACCGGGATACGCCCGTCGGCCAGTTCCAGCGTCTGCATGACCACGTCACCATGCTCTTCATGGCTCAATGTTGCGGACTCTCCGGTAGTACCTACCGAAACAATCGCCGAGGTTCCGTTGGCGACATGGTAATCAATCAGTTTTTTCAGGCTTGACCGGCAAACGTTGCCGTTTTCATCCATCGGCGTGACAAGCGCTACAATACTTCCCGTAAACATGGGCCATCCTCAGAGCATAAGTGGGACAAGATTCTCAATGTTACGTTTGGTGCCGCAATAAAAGCAAGAGAGCCGATGCCATCAGGGATGTTGTATGCCGGTTTTTTTTATGCTTTCCTAACGTTACCTCACCTTTTTAAAGGAAGAACAGGTTTGACAGCCTCATTACAACACTATCTGGTTATTACCGCGTTGGGTGCTGACCGCCCAGGCATCGTGAATACGATCACTCGTCACGTCAGCAGCTGCGGCTGTAATATCGAAGACAGTCGGCTGGCCATGCTTGGCGATGAGTTTACGTTTATCATGCTGCTTTCCGGTTCGTGGAATGCGATTAACCTGATTGAATCAACTCTGCCGCTGAAAGGCGCCGAGCTGGATCTGCTTATCGTGATGAAGCGTACAACCGCAAGGCCGCCGCAGGCGATGCAGAATAGCGTCTGGGTTCAGGTTGAGGTGCCGGATTCACCGCACATCATTGAGCGATTCACGGCTCTGTGCGATACGTGGAAAATGAACATTGCCGAACTGGTTTCCCGTACTCAGCCGGGAGCGAACGACGATTCAGCACAGCTTTTTATTCAAATCACCGCCCACAGCCCGACTACGCAAAATGCATCAAATATCGAACAAGCGTTCAAAGCCCTATGTACAGAACTGAATGCACAAGGCAGTATTAACATCGTTAATTATTCACAGCATGATGAACAGGATGGAGTTTGAGTGATGAACCCACTGAAAGCCGGTGATATTGCACCGAAATTTAGCTTACCGGACCAGGACGGCGAGGAAGTAAATTTGACCGACTTCCAGGGACAGCGTGTTCTGGTTTATTTTTATCCCAAAGCCATGACCCCGGGCTGCACCGTACAGGCGTGCGGTTTACGCGATAATATGGACGACCTGAAAAAAGCAGGCGTTGAAGTTCTGGGAATCAGTACGGATAAACCAGAAAAACTCTCCCGTTTCGCCGAAAAAGAGCTGCTGAACTTCACTCTGCTGTCTGATGAAGATCATCAGGTGTGCGAGCAGTTCGGTATCTGGGGTGAAAAAACCTTTATGGGGAAAACCTACGACGGTATTCATCGTATTAGCTTCCTCATCGATGCCAATGGCAAAATCGAACATGTTTTTGATGACTTCAAAACCAGCAATCACCACGACGTGGTGCTGAACTGGCTGAAAGAAAACGCCTGACGCACGAGTAAACGCAAGACGCCGGGTCATCGCCCGGCGTCTTTTTTTAGGCCATTCTTTGCGGCTTCGCGCTAATGCTCGTCTTCCACTATCAGGCCATCCGGCCAGGCATGCACCACCGCTTTGATGAGCGTCGCCAGCGGGATCGCGAAGAACACTCCCCAGAATCCCCACAGACCACCGAAAATCACCACCGACAGAATAATGACCAGCGGATGCAGGTTAACGGCTTCCGAGAACAGTACCGGCACCAGCAGGTTGCCGTCCAGCCCCTGAATAATCAGATAAACCGCAAACAGGCTCCAGAACTCGGTGCCCGCGCCAAACTGGAACAACGCCACACCCACCACCGGAATAGTGACCACAAAGGCACCGATATAGGGAATTAATACCGAGAATCCGACCAGTACCGCCAGCAGCAGCGAATAGTTAAGGCCAAAAAGGATAAAGCCAATCCACGTCGCCACGCCGACGACGATCATCTCCAGCACCTTACCGCGGATATAGTTGGTAATTTGCTGGTTCATCTCTTTCCACACCTGCCCGGCCAGGCCGCGGTTGCGCGGCAGCACCCGACGCACGGCGTTAAGCATCTGCTCTTTATCTTTCAGCAGAAAGAAAACCATCAGCGGAACCAACACCAGGTAGACCGCCAGCGTCAGCAGCCCGACCAGGGAGGCCAGCGAATATTTTACCACCGAATCGCCGACGGTTAACATCCGGCTGCGCATGTTCTCCGCCATCGCGTCGATAATCCCGGCATCCATTAAGGCCGGATAACGGCGCGGCACCGTGGCGGCGAAATCGGAAAGCTTATTCAGCATTCCCGGCATATCGCGAATCAGATAAATACCCTGCTGCCAGGCAACAGGCATCACCACGAACGCCATCAGGAGCAGAATACCGACGAACAGAATCAGCACAACCGACGTGGCCCAGGTACGTGAAAAACCGATACGCTCCAGTCTGACGGTAGGCCACTCCAGCAAATAGGCCAGAACAATCGACACTAACAAAGGCGCCAGCAGGCCGCTGAAGAAAAACATAATGCCGAACCCGGCCAGCAAAATGACCAGCAGCGCTATTGCCTCCGGATCGCTGAACCGTCGACGGTACCACTGCATTAACATCTGAAGCATAAAACCCTTCCCTGAAGAGCAAAGCTGTAACAATCTCAGGAATTGTATCGAAATGTCACAAAAAAGACTTCGCTTTTTATGGGTAAAACCACAAACATTAATGACCGGGTGAATATCATATTTGCAACGCCGCGAACGACGGCTAAACTCGCTGAACCTGCTTGCGGTCAGGGAACATTACGCCGCACAATCGGTCAAACTGGCACACCTACATTACAGGACAGAGGTTATGTTCAGGCAGTTGAAGAAAACGCTGGTGGCGACCGTCATAGCGTCGCTGACGCTGGGTTCAATATTACCTGCTTTTGCCGACACCGCAGACACCCTGCCGGACATGGGCACCTCCGCAGGAAGCACGCTCTCCATCGGCCAGGAAATGCAGATGGGAGACTACTATGTACGCCAGCTGCGCGGCAGCGCGCCGTTAATTAATGACCCGCTGCTGGTGCAATATATTAACGGTTTAGGCATGCGCCTGGTCTCGCACGCCAATTCCGTGCGCACCCCGTTCCACTTTTATTTAATAAATAACGATCAGATTAACGCCTTTGCTTTCTTCGGCGGCAACGTGGTGCTGCACTCGGCCCTGTTCCGCTACTCGGATAACGAAAGCGAGCTGGCATCGGTCATGGCGCACGAAATTTCTCACGTTACCCAGCGCCACCTTGCCCGCGCCATGGAAGACCAAAAGCGTAACGCCCCGCTCACCTGGGTCGGTGCGCTGGGTTCAATTCTTCTGGCGATGGCCAGCCCGCAGGCCGGTATGGCCGCCCTGACCGGCACCCTGGCGGGTAGCCAGCAGGGAATGATCAGCTTTACCCGTCAAAACGAAGAAGAGGCCGACCGCATTGGTATTCAGGTCCTTCAGCGCTCTGGGTTCGACCCGCAGGCGATGCCGGCGTTTATGGGGAAGCTGCTCGACGAATCGCGCTACTCCACCCGTCCGCCGGAAATGCTGCTGACGCACCCGCTGCCGGAAAGCCGGCTTGCCGACGCCCGCAACCGCGCGAATCAAATGCGCCCGGTTGTCGTACAGTCCTCAGCTGACTTCTATCTGGCGAAAGCCAGAACGCTCGGTATGTACACTTCCGGCGATAATAAGCTGGGCAATGACCTGCTGAGCAACTGGGAGAAAGGCAATATTCGCGAACAGCACGCCGCCCAGTATGGGCGCGCTCTGCTGGCAATGGGCAACAACAACTACGATCTGGCGCGCAAAACGCTACAGCCGTTGCTGACCGCAGAACCGCAGAACGCCTGGTATCTCGACCTGGCCACCGATATCGACCTCGGGCAAAAAAGAGCGACAGACGCGATTAGCCGCCTGAAAAGCGCTCGCGAACTGCGCACCAACCCGGTGCTGCAGCTCAACCTCGCCAACGCCCTGCTGGAAGGAGGACAACCGGCGGAAGCCGCGAATATCCTTAACCGCTACACCTTTAATAATAGAGATGACATCAACGGTTGGGAGCTGCTGGCGCAGGCGGAAGCCAAACTGGGCAATCGCGATCAGGAGCTGGCTGCCAGAGCAGAAGGGATGGCGCTGGTAGGCCGCCTCGATCAGGCGATTACCCTGCTCAGCAGCGCCAGCTCGCAGGTGAAATTAGGCAGCTTACAGCAGGCCCGCTACGATGCGCGTATCGATCAGCTGCGCCAGCTGCAGCAACGCTTTAAACCGTACCAGAAAATGTAAGGAGATCTCATGTCCGATACGGTCAAAATCTATCACAACCCGCGCTGCTCCAAGAGCCGCGACACGTTGAGCCTGCTGAAGGCTAACGGTATCGACCCTGAAGTGGTGCTCTATCTGGAGACGCCGCCGGATGCCGCCACGCTGCGCCAGCTGCTGAAGATGTTAGGGATGGCCAGCGCGCGCGAGTTAATGCGCCAGAAAGAAGATCTCTATAAATCGCTGGATCTCGCTAATCCGCAGCTCAGCGAAGATGCGCTGATCCAGGCAATGATCGATAATCCAAAACTGATTGAGCGCCCTATTGTCGTCAGCCACGGCGAGGCCCGTATCGGCCGCCCGCCGGAGCAGGTACTGGAGATCGTTAACTAGCATCATCCTGCCGCGGTTGGCTTCGGAAACCGCGGCCCGCTACAGCTTGAGGATCTCTTTGACGAAAGGAATGGTCAGCTTGCGCTGGGCGGTTATAGAAGCGCGATCGAGCTGATCGAGCGTCATAAACAGCGAGCGCATTTCACGATCCAGGCGCTTGAGGAGGAACCGGCAGACGTCTTCCGGCATTTCAAAGCCGCGCAGCCTCGCCCGCAGCTGCAGCGCCTGGAGCTTATCTTCATCCGATAGCGGCTGCAGCTTGTAGATTTGTCCCCAGTCGAGGCGCGAGGCAAGATCCGGCAGGCCCAGCTTGAGCTGGCGTGGGGGTCGGTCGCCGGTGATCAGCAGCCGGGTTTTACCGGATTCGAGGATGCGGTTGTAGAGGTCGAAAATCGCCATTTCCCACAGCTCATCGCCCGCCACGCATTCAATATTGTCGATGCAAACCAGCGATAGCTGCTCCATTCCGTCCAGCACTTCAGGTACAAACCACGTCCGTTTATCCAGCGGCACATAGCCCACCGCATCACCGCGCTGGGAAAGTTCCGCGCATGCTGCGTGCAGGAGATGGCTGCGCCCCGCCCCTTCGCGTGACCAGATATAGATGTATCCGCTATGCTCCTGCCGCAGCACATTTTGCAGGGCGGCAAGAAGAGAAGGGTTATCACCCGGCCAGAAACTTGCGAAAGTTTCATCATCGGGAAGATATAGTGGCAAAGAGAGCTGTGCCGGTGCGTTCAGATGGACCTCAACATAGGCTTTCAGAAAAACGCGGAGAGTTTAGCACAGAAATACGCAAGGAGAGAACCGGGCAGGATCGCCGCCCGGTATAAGGATCAATGTTTTGCTTCTTCGCTATCGGCAGCGTCGAGAACGACCTCTTCCGGACGCAATACGCCGATCAGTTTAAAGATCAGACTCAGGCCGACGCCAACAATCGTCGCCAGCGCCATGCCTTTCAGTTCGGCGGCGCCGATATGCACTTTTGCACCGCTCACGCCGATAATCAGGATGACGGAGGTCAGAATCAGGTTCTGCGCCTTGTTGTAATCGACTTTTGATTCGATCAGCACGCGAATACCCGATGCGCCAATCACTCCGTACAGCAGCAGAGAGACACCGCCCATTACCGGCAGCGGGATAATCTGGATCGCCGCCGCCAGCTTGCCGACGCAGGAGAGCAGAATCGCGATGATAGCCGCGCCGCCGATAACCCAGGTACTGTAAACGCGGGTAATCGCCATCACGCCAATGTTCTCGCCGTAGGTGGTGTTCGGCGTGGAGCCAAAGAAGCCGGAGATCACCGTGGAGAGACCGTTGGCAAACATTGAACGATGCAGGCCCGGATCGCGGATCAGATCTTTTTTGACGATATTGGCCGTTACCACCAGATGCCCAACGTGCTCGGCGATCACCACCAGCGCGGCTGGAAGAATGGTGAAAATCGCAAACCATTCAAAGCGCGGGGTGTAGAAGGTCGGCAGCGCGAACCAGTGAGCCTCGGCGATGGGCGTCGTATCGACAACGCCCATTACGAAGGAGAGCGCGTAGCCAACCAGGACGCCGATTAAAATCGGGATAATCGCCAGGAAACCGCGGAACAGCACCGAACCGAAGACCGTCACCGCCAGCGTCACCATCGAAATGATGATGGTTTTGCTGTCCGGCGATTGCCCCTCTGCGGGCAGCAGACCGGCCATATTCGCCGCGACGCCCGCCAGCTCCAGCCCGATAACCGCAACAATCGCGCCCATCGCCGCCGGGGGGAACATCACATCAAGCCAGCCGGTGCCGGCTTTTTTGACAATAAAGGAGACGATGCAAAACAGCACGCCGCACATGATAAAGCCGCCGAGAGCGACTTCGTAGCCCAACGGTAGCAGAAGCAGTACCGGAGAAATAAACGCAAAGCTCGATCCCAGATAAGCCGGGATTTTGCCTTTGCAGATGAAAAGGTATAACAGCGTTCCGATGCCGTTAAACAGCAGTACCGTGGCCGGATTGATGTGAAACAGAACGGGCACCAGTACCGTTGCGCCAAACATGGCGAACAGATGTTGCAAACTAAGCGGGATTGTCTGTAAAAGCGGCGGTCTTTCACTCACCCCGATAGCACGGCGCGTCATGGCATTTTCCTCTGAGAGTCGTTTGTTGATTGCTGTTGGTGTGTTTTATTCAAAAAAAAGCCGACTCTTAAAGTCGGCTTTTTCTACTTCATCGTTTATTTCGTACCAAAAATCTTATCGCCGGCATCGCCGAGCCCCGGAATAATGTATCCGTGCTCGTTCAGGCCCTGGTCGATGGACGCGGTATACAGCTCAACGTCCGGATGCGCTTTCTCCAGCGCGGCGATACCTTCCGGCGCGGCCACCAGAACCAGCACCTTAATGCTGGAGCAGCCGGCTTTTTTCAGCAGATCGATGGTGGCGATCATCGAGCCGCCGGTTGCCAGCATCGGGTCAACCACCAGCGCCATGCGTTCGTCGATATTGGATACCAGCTTCTGGAAGTAAGGAACCGGCTCAAGGGTCTCTTCGTTACGATAGATGCCTACCACGCTGATGCGCGCGCTTGGCACGTGCTCAAGCACGCCTTCCATCATCCCCAGACCCGCGCGCAGAATCGGCACAACGGTAATTTTTTTACCCTTGATCTGCTCAACTTCTACCGGGCCGTTCCAGCCTTCGATGGTCACTTTTTCAGTCGCCAGATCGGCGGTGGCTTCATAAGTCAGTAAGCTGCCAACTTCTGAGGCGAGTTCACGGAAGCGTTTGGTGCTGATGTCGTGCTCACGCATCAGGCCCAGCTTGTGTTTGACGAGTGGGTGTTTCACTTCCACGATCTTCATTCTCTTTCTCCTCTGAGGGGCAGCCACAAAAAAAATCGCCGGATTATACCGCCTTTTTCCTTTTACGCCATAGCCGATATGTTTGACCGGGATCAACCAAAATGCTTTACGCTGCCTGAGCCAGTATAAAACAAAATAAAAAAACCCCGCGAAAGCGGGGCTGAATGGGGCTTTAGGGCTGTTTATAGCTTTTCGCCGTTGCTGCTGATAACCTGCTGATACCAGGCAAAAGATTTCTTGCGGCTACGCGCCAGGGTGCCCTTACCTTCATTGTCTTTATCTACATAGATAAACCCGTAGCGTTTTTTCATCTCGCCGGTACCTGCGGAGACCAGATCGATACAGCCCCACGGGGTGTAGCCCATCAGGTCGACGCCATCCTCAACAACCGCTTTTTTCATCTCGGCGATATGGGCGGAGAGATAGTCGATACGGTACTGGTCATCTACCGAACCGTCCGCTTCGCGCACGTCGATGGCGCCAAAGCCGTTCTCCACAATAAACAGCGGCAACTGGTAATGGTCCCAGAACCAGTTCAGGGAGTAGCGCAGCCCGACCGGATCAATCTGCCAGCCCCAGTCTGACTTCTGTACGTACGGATTGGAAACCAGGCTGGTGGTTTCGTCATAATCCAGCAGCGGATTGTCATCCGTTGCTTTCGTGGCAAACGACATATAGTAGCTAAAGCCAATATAATCGACGCAGCCCTGAGTCAGCGCCGCGCGGTCTTCTTCGGTGATATCCAGTTTAAAACCGCGGCGCTCGAAGTAGTTCAGCAGGTGCTGCGGATATTTGCCGCGCACGTGAACGTCGGTAAACCAGTAACGGCGATGCATGGCGTTCATCGCCATCATCATATCGTTGGGCGCGCAGCTCAGCGGGTAAATAGGACACATGGCGATCATGCAGCCCACCTGCAACGACGGGTTAATTTCGCGGGCGGCCTTAACCGCCAGCGCGCTGGCGACCAGCTCATAGTGCGCTGCCTGATACATCACCGGCTCACGGTCTTCACCCGGCAGATACTTCAGTCCGGAGTTAGTAAACGGGGCAAAATCTTCGTGGAAATTGGCCTGGTTATTGATCTCATTAAAGGTCATCCAGTACTTCACTTTATGCTGGTAGCGGGTAAACACCACCCGGGCAAAGCGGACGAAGAAATCAATCAGCTTACGGTTACGCCAGCCGCCGTACTCCGTCACCAGATGGTACGGCATTTCGAAGTGGGAGAGCGTAATCACCGGCTCAATGCCGTGCTTCAGGCACTCGTCGAACAGGTCATCGTAAAACTGCAGGCCGGCTTCGTTAGGTTCTTGCTCATCGCCCTGCGGGAAGATCCTCGTCCAGGCAATGGAGGTGCGGAAACACTTGAAGCCCATTTCGGCAAACAGCTGAACGTCGTCTTTATAACGATGGTAGAAATCAATCGCCTCGTGGTTGGGATAGTTTTTCCCTGGCAGGACGCCATCAGTGATTTCGCGCGGTACGCCGTGCGCGCCTGCGGTCATCACATCGGCGACGCTCACCCCTTTACCGCCCTCTTTCCAGCCGCCTTCCAGCTGATGCGCCGCTACCGCACCGCCCCACAGAAAACCTTCTTTAAATCCAGACATGTTCTCTCCCTATGCGCAGTCGCCGCTCTGCGACCGGTGTTGCTGATTGAAATGGTAAACCGCGCCTACCAGCCCGGCATCGTTGCCGTGGCTGACGGTGTCGAGATACTCCGCAATGCCAAACCAGGCCAGATGCTCGCGCAGCAGCGCCAGAAATCCCGGTCGTTCCACAATTCCACCGCCGATCAAAATCGTTTGCGGATCGAATAAGTTAACAAGGTTGTAAAGCCCGGTACCCAGGCCGTTAAAGAATTCAGCGACCAGCCGTCGACAGGTCGCGTCGCCCGCATCGTAGCGGTCAAAAATCTCTTCGCCGGTGACGTCATCCAGCGCTTTGCCGAGATGCTCAGCGTAGCGATGGCGCAGCACGCGCAGCGTGCAGTTTTCGTTCATCGAATAGCGCCGCACATCGCGGGTGCCCGGACGCGCGGTTTGCATATAACCGAATTCGCCGGCGCGGAAACGTGCGCCGTGGACCAACTGGTTATTACAGAAAATCGCCCCGCCGATGCCGGTGCCGATGGTCAGGACCAGGAAGTTGCTCATGTCGGCGGCTTTACCCCGCCAGCGCTCGGCCAGCAGCACGCAGTTAGCATCATTTTCAATGGCGACGGGCAATCCCACCTGCTGCTCAAGCCAGGCCTTGATAGCGAAGTTATCGAACTTACGGATGGCGCCGCCCATTTCGATAAAGCCGGTGTGCGGATTAACGTAGCCGGGAGCGCTGATCGCCACTCCTTTACATTCCGGGTGAGCGGCGATCCACGCCAGCATCGCCTGCAGGATCTGGTCGCCGTCGCTGTCGATAAGGGTCTGCTTTCCTTTATCCAGCAGCTCGCCTTCGCGCGTCATTACCCCCATTTTTAACGCCGTGCCACCGATATCGAATGCGGCAATTTTCATCCTCAGCTTTCCTCCAGAATCCATCAAATTCTCGGTTTATCTCGCGTAGCAGCAGGAAAGAAACCGGTTTCAGTGGCATGATGATTATTCCTGAGAACGCTGGCAAGCAGAAGAATGTACCCGGTTTCATTTTCGTGAACGGTATCAAATTTGCGCACTTATCGGCCGTTTTACATCGACTGCAAAGCAGGCTCGCAAACGTTTGCTTTCCCTGTTAGAATTGCGCCGTTTTTTATTGCTACCGCAAACGCGTGGAGACTTCGCAGTGACCGATAAAACCTCTCTCAGCTATAAAGATGCCGGCGTGGATATTGATGCAGGCAACGCTCTCGTCGACCGTATTAAGGGCGTGGTGAAGAAAACTCGCCGCCCGGAAGTGATGGGTGGACTGGGCGGATTCGGCGCGCTGTGCGCGCTGCCGCAGAAGTATCGCGAGCCGGTTCTGGTCTCCGGCACCGACGGCGTCGGCACCAAGCTGCGTCTGGCGATGGACCTGAAGCGCCACGACACTATCGGTATCGACCTGGTCGCCATGTGCGTAAACGACCTCGTGGTTCAGGGCGCCGAGCCGCTGTTTTTCCTTGATTACTACGCGACCGGCAAACTGGATGTTGATACTGCGGCGAGCGTAATCAGCGGCATTGCCGAAGGTTGTCTGCAGTCAGGCTGCGCGCTGGTGGGCGGCGAGACGGCGGAAATGCCGGGCATGTATCACGGAGAAGATTATGACGTGGCTGGTTTCTGCGTCGGCGTGGTAGAAAAGTCAGAAATTATCGACGGCAGCAAAGTAGCCGATGGCGATGTGCTGGTGGCGCTGGCCTCCAGCGGACCGCACTCAAACGGCTACTCTCTGGTACGCAAAATTATCGAAGTCAGCGGCGTTGACCCGCAAACCACCGATCTCAACGGCAAACCGCTGGCTGACCACCTGCTGGCCCCGACCCGCATTTATGTGAAGTCCGTGCTCGACCTGATTGCCAACGTAGACGTGCACGCTATCGCCCATCTGACCGGTGGCGGCTTCTGGGAAAATATCCCGCGCGTCCTGCCGGACAACACCCAGGCGGTCATTGATGAATCTTCCTGGCAGTGGCCGGAAGTGTTCAACTGGCTGCAAACCGCGGGTAACGTCAGCAGCCACGAAATGTATCGCACCTTTAACTGCGGCGTCGGCATGGTCATCGCGCTGCCGGCAGACGCGGCGGATAAGGCGATTGCCTTCCTGAACGACAAAGGTGAAAACGCGTGGAAAATAGGGTATATCAAAGCCTCTGATTCCGAACAGCGTGTGGTCATTGAATGAAAAACATCGTGGTGCTGATTTCCGGCAACGGTAGCAACCTGCAGGCGATTATCGACGCCTGCGCCCGGAAAAAAATCAACGGCACCCTGCGTGCAGTCTTCAGCAACAAGGCCGACGCGTTCGGCCTTGAGCGCGCGCGCGCGGCGAATATTCCGGCTCACGCCCTCGCCGCCAGCCAGTTTGCCAACCGGGAAGCCTTCGATCGCGAGCTGATGCACGAGATCGACGCCTATGCGCCGGATCTGGTAGTACTGGCCGGCTATATGCGTATTCTTAGTCCGGCTTTTGTCGCCCACTATCAGGGGCGGATGCTGAATATCCACCCTTCCCTGCTGCCAAAATATCCGGGGCTGCATACCCATCGCCAGGCGCTGGAAAATGGCGATGAGGAGCACGGGACGTCGGTGCATTTCGTGACCGATGAGCTGGACGGCGGTCCGGTGGTATTGCAGGCAAAGGTGCCGGTTTTCGCTGAAGATACCGAAGACGACATTACCGCCCGCGTACAGGCGCAGGAACACGATATCTATCCCCTGGCTATTAGCTGGTTTGTCGACGGCCGCCTGCGCGCGGAGGGCAACGAAGCCTGGCTTGATGAAGTGAAGCTACCGCCGCAAGGCTACGCTGCCGAAGAGTAACCTCCCGCCCTGCGTTTATCCACGCGGGGCTTTTTTTTGATTAAAATCGTTTAACAATCAAATATATTGGAGAAATAATTATTCTTACTGTCATATTGTTGTGACAGAGTGAATCGCTATGCGGAAAATTTCGTCATAATAGTCTATGTCCTGTGAGTAAAACGGAGTGTGAGCTGTAATGGGCCAGGAAAAGCTATACATCGAAAAAGAACTCAGCTGGTTATCCTTCAACGAGCGCGTACTTCAGGAAGCGGCGGACAAAAGCAATCCGCTGATCGAGCGCATGCGTTTTTTGGGGATTTACTCCAACAACCTCGATGAATTTTACAAGGTGCGCTTTGCCGAACTGAAGCGCCGCATCATCATTAGCGAAGAACAAGGCAGTACCGCACACTCTCGCCATCTGCTGGGAAAAATCCAGGCTCGCGTGCTCAAGGCCGATCAGGAGTTTGACGGTTTATACAATGAGCTGCTGCTGGAGATGGCGCGTAACCAGATTTTCCTGATTAACGAACGCCAGCTCTCCGTCAACCAGCAGTCCTGGCTGCGCAACTACTTCAAGCTGTATCTTCGTCAGCACATTACGCCGATCCTGATTAACCGCGAAACGGATCTGGTGCAGTTTCTGAAGGATGATTACACCTATCTGGCCGTCGAGATTATTCGCGGGGATAGCATCAATTACGCGCTTCTCGAGATTCCATCAGACAAGGTGCCGCGTTTTGTGAATCTGCCGCCGGAAGCGCCGCGCCGTCGCAAGCCAATGATTCTGTTAGACAACATTCTGCGCTATTGTCTGGATGATATCTTCAAGGGCTTTTTCGATTACGATGCGCTGAATGCCTACTCGATGAAAATGACGCGTGATGCCGAATACGATCTGGTGCATGAGATGGAGTCGAGCCTGATGGAGCTGATGTCCTCCAGCCTGAAGCAGCGTCTGACCGCCGAGCCGGTGCGCTTCGTTTATCAGCGCGATATGCCGGACGCGATGGTCGAAATGCTGCGCGACAAGCTCTCCATCTCTAACTACGACTCTATGCTGCCGGGCGGTCGTTACCACAATTTTAAAGACTTTATCGGCTTCCCCAACGTCGGCAAAGCCAATCTGGTGAATAAACCGATGCCGCGTCTGCGCCATCTGTGGTTCGATAAATTCCGTAACGGCTTTGATGCAATTCGCGAACGCGACGTGCTGCTTTATTATCCGTACCACACTTTCGAACACGTGCTTGAGCTGCTGCGCCAGGCCTCTTTCGACCCGAGCGTGCTGGCCATCAAAATCAACATCTACCGCGTAGCGAAAGATTCACGAATCATCGACTCGATGATTCACGCCGCCCACAACGGTAAGAAAGTGACCGTGGTCGTGGAGCTGCAGGCGCGTTTCGATGAAGAAGCCAATATTCACTGGGCTAAACGCCTGACCGAAGCTGGCGTGCACGTTATCTTCTCCGCTCCGGGTCTCAAAATTCACGCCAAGCTGTTCCTGGTTTCGCGTAAAGAGGGTGATGAAGTCGTGCGCTATGCGCACATCGGTACCGGCAACTTCAACGAAAAAACCGCGCGTCTGTACACCGACTATTCGCTGCTGACCGCCGATGCGCGCATCACCAATGAAGTCCGCCGGGTATTTAACTTTATCGAAAACCCCTATCGTCCGGTCAGCTTCGATTACCTGCTGGTATCGCCGCAAAACTCGCGCCGACTGCTTTATGAGATGATCGATCGCGAGATCGCCAACGCGCAAAATAGTCAGCCATCAGGAATCACCCTGAAGCTGAACAATCTGGTCGATAAAGGCCTGGTAGACCGCCTTTACGCCGCCTCCAGCTCAGGCGTTCCGGTTAATTTGCTTATTCGCGGCATGTGCTCGCTGATCCCTGGCCTCGAAGGAATCAGCGAAAATATTCGCGTCATCAGCATTGTTGACCGTTTCCTTGAGCATGACCGCGTTTATTGCTTTGAAAACGGCGGCGATAAGCAGGTTTGGCTATCGTCCGCGGACTGGATGACGCGTAATATTGACTATCGTATTGAAGTGGCCGCGCCGCTGCTGGATCCGCGTCTGAAACAGCGCGTACTCGATATTTTCGATCTCCTCTTCAACGATACGGTCAAAGCACGCTATCTTGATAAAGAACTGAGTAATCGCTACGTGCCGCGCGGCAATCGCCGCAAAGTGCGCGCACAGATGGCGATATACGACTACCTCAAATCACTTGAACAGCCCGATTAACCTATGCCAATAAACGAAAATGCCCCTCGGCCGCAGGAGTTCGCTGCGGTCGACCTCGGTTCGAACAGTTTTCATATGGTGATCGCCCGTGTCGTTGACGGAGCAATGCAGATCATCGGTCGTCTGAAACAGCGCGTACATCTGGCCGACGGCCTGGATGAAAACTCTGTACTGAGCGAAGAGGCTATTGCGCGCGGGCTGAACTGCCTGTCGCTATTCGCCGAGCGCCTGCAGGGTTTTGACCCATCCAGCGTCTGCATCGTCGGCACGCACACGCTGCGCCAGGCGACAAACGCCGCAGAATTCCTCAAGCGCGCGGAGCAGGTCATCCCCTACCCGATTGAAATCATCCCCGGCAATGAAGAAGCGCGTCTGATTTTTATGGGCGTAGAGCATACGCAGCCGGAACGAGGCCGTAAGCTGGTCATCGATATCGGCGGCGGCTCTACCGAGCTGGTTATCGGCGAGGATTTCGAACCTCGCCTGGTGGAAAGCCGCCGTATGGGCTGCGTGAGCTTCTCTCAGGCCTATTTTGCTGGCGGCGTCATCAATAAAGAGAATTTCCAGCGCGCGCGACTTTCAGCCGTGCAGAAGCTGGAAACGCTGGCCTGGCAGTTCCGCATCCAGGGGTGGAACGTGGCCCTGGGCGCGTCCGGCACCATTAAAGCCGCTCACGAAGTGCTGGTGGCGATGGGCGAGAAAGACGGGTTCATCACTCCCGAGCGCCTCGAGATGCTGGTCGAAGAGCTGTTGAAGTATAAAAACTTCGACTCGCTGAGCCTGCCCGGGCTGTCTGAAGATCGAAAAGCCGTTTTTGCGCCCGGTCTGGCTATCTTGTGCGGGGTATTTGACGCGCTGGCGATTAAAGAGCTGCGCTTGTCCGACGGCGCGCTACGCGAGGGCGTGCTGTACGAGATGGAAGGACGTTTCCGTCATCAGGATATCCGTAGCCGCACCGCGCAAAGCCTGGCGAACCAGTACAACATCGACCGTGAGCAGGCGCGACGCGTGCTGGAGACCACCACGCATATTTATGAGCAATGGCAGGAGCAGAATCCCAAGCTTGCCAATCCGCATCTGGCGGCGCTGCTGAAATGGGCAACCATGCTCCATGAAGTTGGCTTAAACATTAACCACAGCGGCATGCACCGTCATTCGGCTTATATTCTGCAACATAGCGATCTGCCGGGCTTTAATCAGGAACAGCAAATGCTGATGGCCACCCTGGTTCGCTATCACCGTAAAGCGATTAAGCTGGATGATTTGCCGCGTTTTACGCTGTTTAAGAAAAAGCAGTTTCTGCCGTTGATTCAGCTGCTGCGCCTTGGCGTGCTGTTGAATAACCAGCGCCAGGCGACGACCACGCCGCCGACCCTCACGCTGAAAACCGAGGCCAACCACTGGACGCTGACCTTCCCGCACGACTGGTTTAGCCAGAATGCGTTGGTACTGCTCGATCTGGAAAAAGAGCAGGAGTACTGGGAAGGCGTACCTGACTGGTGGCTAAAAATCAGCGAGGAAGAGAAGCCTGACGCGGCCAGCTAGTTTATCTCACGCGGGCCGGACTTCCGGCCCGTTGTTCTATCAAGCCTCAACCAGCGCCTCAAGCGGCGCTGGTCTGCCAATCTCGTAGCCCTGCATATAGTCAATCCCCAGCGAAATCACCGCCTGGCGAATCTCCGGCGTTTCGACATATTCGGCCACTACCTGCATGTTTCTCATCCGGGCCAGCAGGCAAATGGAAGCAACGGCCTGATAGTCCAGACTGCTGGAGACCAGATTACGGATAAAACTGCCGTCAATTTTCAGCAAATCCGCATTCATCGTTTTCAGCCGCGCGTAGCTGGCATAACCGGTGCCAAAATCATCAATTGCCACCCGACATCCCAGCTCCTGAAGCTGCGCCAGGGTTTTACGCGCCTGTTCCGGATTTGTCAGTGAATGGTTTTCAGTCAGCTCAAAAATAATCTGCCAGGGCTCAATATCGTAATGCTCCAGCAGCGCTTGCACCTGTTGATGAAAATGGCTGTTGCTCACTGAAAAAGGTGAGATATTTATCGCCAGACGCATTCCCGGCAGCTTTTTGCGCTGCTTGTCCATAAACATAAGCGTATGTTCGAGTACCCAGCTATCAATACGCGCCGAGAAGCCAAACTCGTGTGCTACCGGTAAAAAGATATCCGGCATGACGATTTCATCATTGTCGTTCAACATCCTGAGCAGGACTTCATGGTAGCTATCCCCGCGGATGCCGACAATCGGCTGCGCCATCAGGAGGAACCGATCCTGATCAAGCGCCTTCACCAGCTGATTCATTATCGCGACTTTGTCTTTCAGCTCTTGCTGCAGATTGATGGCGCCGCGGCGCTGTAAGTTTTCAGGGCTTCCGGTCGCCAGAGAAAGGTCGGCCGCGCTGTTGAGTTCGCCAAGCAGCAAATGCAGATGCATCACCGGCGAGCGAACGTTGCAATAGCTGAATCCCACGGGCGGCTGCAGCGGCATACCATTCCAGACAAAACGAAATTTTTTGAGGTGCTCATAGAGCTGGGGAATGCGCTGCTGATGGCCTTCACTGTTCAGATGAACCACCAGCTCATGCCCTGCCATCTGGTAGATATCCTCCCCAGGGCGCAGTAACTCGCTGAGCGACTCGGCCAGCAGCTGCTTGTACTGAATACGCAACAGAACACCGTAGTGGCGGCCCAATATTTCCAGTTCAGGAATGCGCAGGAAACACAGCACGGACCATGAGGATTTATTTAACGCCCGACTCAGCGCCCGGATATTAGGCAAGCGTACGACCGGATCGATGAAGGCCATCCGACGCATGCGCGAGTAAAAAACTCGCTGCTGCGTCGCCAGCATTGCCATATAGGCGATAATAAATGAAAACACCAGATAGCTGGAGGAGGTGATCGCCAGCTGATTGTTATAAATCGGGGAATGCGGGAGATATTGATAGTGAAAGTGAATAATAATAATTAAAACAAGTGACCAGACTAATGAAATAAAGCGATAGCCAAAGCGCATCGCCCCCCATAACATCACCGGCATCAGCAAGGATAACGTATAATTTGTACTGAATATGGTGCTCGTACTATTCAGCGGCATCAATAGAAGGAATAATAGAATTATCAGCACCACTGCCCATATAACAAATTCAAAGCGCTTTATTTTTGGGTCGATCTGTAAGCGAATTTGCGATATAAATCCGCGGATATAAAGCGGATTGCGGATAGTTCGAATAACGAAGTAGCACAACGGCACGCCGGTTAAACATCCCGCCATCAGGGCCTGGAAGGTGATAAGCGAACGCAAACTTAAGGGATTGACCCCTATCAACCCGGTAGCACGTGGATGAATGCCCAGATACTCGGCCAGCTGCGACAGGATAAGAAAGATCAGGGACGGCAACAGCATCTGCCAGAACAATCGCTGAGGCATCAGACTTACGTTGCCATGCGATATTTGCTGCCTTCGCGGGACAAAAACTCGATAACCGCCCCAGCATAAAACGGTCGGAATAAGAAAATGGAAAATGACGCCGATAGTATCTTCCAGCGACATGCCGCGCGTAATGGAAAGCAACAACCCGAGAACGATCCCCGGTAATGCGGCCCAGCCGAAAAACAGCATCAGGCTCAGTACTAGCGCCAGGGGTAAATAGTAAAGAGAGACTTCATTACCATCCAGCAACGCAACGGTATTAGCCCATCGTGACACGGGAAGCAAACATACAGGTAAGATAAGCGGTAGCGCCCACCATTTATCCCGATATTGCCTGTAAAGTTTAATTAAGTTCATAGATGCTCTACGGATAACCCTAAATCCTGCAGGGTGTATTCAGGCAGGCATCCAACCAACCGTCATAATCGCGCCAGGAATAACAACGCGGAACTGGCTGGTGATTTTAGTTATCGCTGCGAACAGACGATTGATATAAATCAAGAAATCACGTAGCTGATATTAATAATACCGTTTTTTTAACATTCATCCGCCATAAGCAGAAAGCATGTAAATACGAGGATTATCTTATATAACATTAATTAATGTTTTGCCTGCGGGATTTTTACATCCTCATCAATTGACCCTTCCGCTTTCCTGTGCCTTAATACGCACATCGCCCAGCCTTTGGGTATACTTTAAGGAACCTTTTGTGAGTCAGGCACCCAGTATGCGTAAACGACATCGATTTAACCGTCGCATGACCCGTATCGTACTGCTTATCAGCTTTATCTTCTTCTTTGGACGCTTTGTCTACTCCTCTATCGGTGCCTGGTACCATCATCAGGACAAAAAGCAATCGCAGCAATCCACTATCACCGTTGAGCCTTCGGATTCAGCAAAAGCGCCTGAGCAAAAATAAACGCTCAAAAAGACTAATGCCGAAGCACAACCAGCACACCAGCCATCACTAACAATGTGCCCGCTATTTGTGCCAGCGAAATGGGTTCTCCCAGTAACCACCAGCTAAAGAATACTGTTAGCATTGGTCCCAGAAGGCCGATCAGCACGGCGCGTTCCGCACCAATGCGCTGCACGGCCGCCGACTGCCAGAAGATCGGTAATACGGTTGAGAAGAGCGCCATCGCGCCACACCATAGATATACCTGCCACGGCAGGTTAAGCGCGGATAACGGTTGAGCAAGATAAAAATGGGTTTGCGTGGCAAGAGATGAAACCAGCAAGGCAAGAACCGAGAACTTCATCGACCCCATACGCCGGATTGCCACCTCTGACCCGGCATTATAAATGGCATACAGTAAGGCCGCAGCGGCGATCAGACCACCACCGAGCACCAGGCTGTGCATATCACCGCTAATCTGCAGATCGTGGACAAACGCCAGCAGAATTCCCGACCAGGAGAGCGCTAAGGCCAGGAGTACCTTTTTTTTCGAAACGCTTACCCAAAAACAGGACGCCAATCAGAATAGTGAGCGCCGGGTAGGTAAATAAGATCAGCCGCTCAAGCCCGGCGGTAATATAGCGCAGGCCCATAAAATCCAGGATCGCCGAACCGTAATACCCCACTATTCCCAGCAGCAGTAGCAGCAGATAATCACGACGCTGCAGTGGTACACCGCTACGCAGCACCCGTAGAGCAACCAGGATAACGAAAGGTAACGACAGGGTCATCCGCAGCATGAGTAAAGTAATGGCATCTACCGTTGCCTGCTCGTAGGCAAGCTTGACGAATATTGCCTTAAACGAGAAACCAAAAGCCGCGCAGACGGAAAATAGCACGCCGATCAGCTGTGAAGATGACGCTTTATTCATCGTGAGGCCTGCTGCAATAAAGCTATCTGTCGCCACATCTCCGGCGAGTTTGAATACATAGGGAAATGCCCGCAATGCGGAATTTCCGCCAACTTTACACCACGGCGGGCAATAGAAGATAAATAGCTTAGCCCGGCATTCTGGTCGCCGTACATAAACATTTTTGGACACGGTAAATTAAGGAATTTCGCCATTAGCTCACCGTGGTCAGAATAATCCACCATCGAAGAGAAAATCCCCGGCACCGCTTGAGCGCGAACCTTTTGCGGCAGGCTGCTGGCATAGAGCGCGCTGGCCCAGGCTGGCGATTGGCGAGTGCGTTCAATAAAGCGCGCGAAGAAACGTTCCGCGTCCGGCTCAGCATATTGCACAATTTGCCGGCTCAAAAAGCAGTCTTCCGGCGCGATATTGCCCTCAATATTCACAAAACTTAGCACTCGCTCGGGGAAAGCGTGCGCCAGCAGAAGCGATGTTAATCCTCCCATTGAATGCCCGACCAAGTGAAAGCGCGTAAACCCCGCGTGGGAAATTACCTTCAGCGCCGTCTCAAGCAGAAAGGGTAACCCCATCTTGCTGTAATCAGCGCATTGGCTCTCACCACAACCCGGTGCATCCCAGGCAATAAACGGCTGCCCCTCAAAGGCTCGATGGCGCACGAAATCAGCGTAATCCTCTTTGCTGGAGCCAAAACCGTGAAGAAAGACGACCGGCTCCCCCGTTCCTTCACGGCTAATGGACGCGATATCAAGCCCGATGCCCTGCACCGTCATTGGCAAGCGCTGCCATGTCAACTCCGGCTGTATATTCATCATATCCTCATTGCTTATCATTCCTGGGCTGGAATCATAACCAGCTATGTTGATATGTAAATTCTTATAAAATAAACTCTGTGATACTAAATAAGTAACAGAATATCTCTCATGAGCAATATTGATTTTCGTCGTATTAAGCAGCTGTGGATGTTTCTCGCAGTTGCGGAAGAGGAACACTTTGGCCGCGCGGCGCTGCGCCTCGGGATGTCGCAACCGCCGCTAACGGAACAAATCAAGCTCCTGGAGCACGGGCTGAAACTCCAGCTGTTCGAGCGTTCGCGGCGCGGGACCCGCCTGAGTCCGGCCGGAGCCGCACTCCTGCCCGCGGTACGCCAGTTCGCCGACCAGCTCAGCCAGTTGGGCAGAACCGTCGATGAAATCGCCGCAGGCCACTCGGCGGTATTGAATATCGGGGCGATAACCTCGGCCATGCTGGAGACCTTACCCCCACTGCTTGAGGAGCTTAAGCGCGCTACGCCCGGGCTAACAATATTTATCCGGGAAATCGATAGTGTCGATGCGATCCCCGCCCTGGAGAACGGTGAACTGGATCTGGCTTTTGTACGCCTGGAAGGTGAGACCGAAGGCCACATCACGACTTTGCCGCTGGAAGAGTCACGCCTGGCTGTCGCGCTACCGGTCGATCATCCGCTGGCCTTACAGCATCGCGTCAGCCTGCGCGCGCTGGCAAAGGAGCCGATGGTAATGTCTGCTCGCCAGGTCAGCCCGGCCTGGTTTGATCTCCTCACCTCGCTGTGTCGCACCCACGGTTTTACTCCCCGCATTCTGCATGAGGTCCGCTCGGTAAGTTCACAAATTGCGTTCGTCAGCTGCGGCCAGGGCATCGCGCTGGTTCCCGCCTCCACCCGCAAACTGGCGCCGGCTAATGTGGTGATAAAGGCCCTGGAAGAGAAGCAGATGGTTGTTACCGCGGCGGCGGCGTGGAACAGCGAGCGTCACCACCCGCTGGTTGATTCAGCCATTGCTTTATTGAAAACACGCTACGCCTGACCATTCTCCAACTTCTGCAGTAAACGCAGGATCTCAGCAATACCTTTGCTGATAATTTTATCCTGCCGCATGATTATGCCTAACTGACGATGCAGCAGCGGAGTCAGTGATTGAACATTTAAGCCAATACGATCCTGCGGATGCTCTACCGCCATTCTCGGCACAATGCTGAACCCCAACCCCGCACGTACCATGCGCTTAATCGCCTCAATGCTGCCTAACTGCATGACTGGCGCTATCGCCCGCCCATCGGCAAGAAACCAGCCATCGATCAGATCCCGGGTTCCGCTTCCCGATTCAAAAGCGATTAGCGGTAATGATTGCAGAATCTCTGGCGTCAGCGACCACGGTAACTCATCCTGCCCATCGCTGAAAATACACACAAACTCCTCCTCTAACACCGGCATAACCGCCAGACTGCGTCCATTCGCCGGTAGCGTACAAAGCCCAAGGTCGAGCCGATTCTCTTCAATAGCCCGAACCACCTCAAGCGTATTGCCAACCGTGACCCTCACCGTCAATAAAGGATGCTCATGATGTAGCTTCTGCAGTAACGGAGGTAGCAGATGAATACAGGCGGTTGCTCCGGATCCCAGCGTTACCGAGCCGCTGATTTCACGATTGAATTCACTCACCGATTGCACCGCCGCGCCCACCGCCAGTTCAATCCGATCGCTGTGGGCCAGCAGGGCGATACCGGCCGCCGTCGCTTTAATTCCCCGCCCGGTGCGCTCAAGCAGCCTGGTTTGTAGAAACTGTTCCAGCTGACGTACCTGCAGGCTGACCGCAGGCTGCGACAATCCCAGTACGTCTGCCGCAGCGGAGAAGCTCCCGCGCTGTACGACCAGGCGGAACGTCGCCAGATTTCCCAGATTGAGCGTCATCATCACAAAGTTTCTCTTATAAGGGTCATAAACGGACCGGCCTGCCTGCACAATAGCGCGCAAGGTATGCTGCCGACAACAGCGTAACTGAATGGAAAATCATGAATACACCTGCGAACTCGCACTCCGCGCCGGGCTTTATCACGCTGGCCGCCGGGTGCAATCAGCTGATTAACTGGGGAATCTCGTTTTATATGCCCGGCACTTTTGCCAGGGCTATCGCTCAGGAGACCGGCTGGACCGCCACGGAAATCTATTTCGGACTGACCCTCGCCATGCTCATGATGGCGACGCTTTCTCCGTTTATCGCCCGGCTTCTTGCCCGCTTTGGCGGCCAGCGAATAGTTATTACCGGTACGCTGGCGATTTCAGCGGGGTGTCTGCTGATGGCTTACGTCCATAGCCTGACGGGCTGGTTCGCCGCCTGGCTTCTGACCGGCATCGGTATGCGGCTGGCGCTGTACGACGCGCTGTTCGCGGCGCTGGTGAATCTTTACGGGCAGCGGGCCAGGTTGACCATATCGCGCGTGACGCTGGCCGGAGGATTAGCCTCGGCCCTGTTCTGGCCGCTTGGCGCCTGGCTGCTGACGCGGATGGACTGGCGGCACGCGCTGCTGATCTACGCCCTGTTTGGCCTGCTTAGCGCTCTGCTGTTGTGGAAAATGCCGAATACCAAATTACCGTTGCCGGTAAGGGTGAAAAAAAACCAGCAGCTGTCAAAGCATGATAGACGTCCGGCCCTGCTGTACGCGTCGTTGATTGCGCTGGTTACCTTTGTATCCAACGGCACGTCAACGCATCTTCCCGAGTTCATCGCCAGCGTTGGGCTTCCTGTCGCGGTGGGAATGCTATGGGGAATTGGACAAACCGGCGCGCGTTTTCTCGAAGTGGTATCCGGCTCCGCGCTCACGCCGCTGCGGCTAACGATATTGACGACCTCGCTGATGCCGCTCTGCTTTGCGCTTGGACTGAGCGGCGCTTTTCTGTCGTGGGCGGCCGGCGGATTTGTACTGGGTTACGGCGCGATCAACGGCCTGACCACCGTGTTTAAGGCCACTTTACCGCTGCAGCTCTTTGCCGCCGAGGATTATGCCCGGCTAACCGGCATTCTGTTGATTCCCGCACAACTGCTGGCCGCCATATCGCCGTTTACCTACGCATGGATTAATCATTATCTTGGGATGTCAGGCTGCTTAGCGGTCTCTGCCGCTTTGTCCCTGGTGGTAGCAGGGTTAGCAATAATGATTGCTATCAATCAATACAGACTAACAGCGACCATTCGGTAAGCTGAATTGACGGGAAATGGCGCCAATAAACCAGAGACTCTTACTTAACCACAGGATTAAATTTGTCTATAAAGTCCCCTCTGCCATCTCTATTAAAAAAGGTCAACGTGGAATCGCCAATAGAGATTAAAAAATCAGCAGAATAAAACTATATAAGATTACAAGGAAGGTATTATATATTTATTCTGCTAAAAAAAATCTAAAATCCGCCGCCCAGAAGATAGCCCCCTCAGGCTAATGCGAAAAAATAAAAAACCGATGTTACATATAGTAATTAAATCTGATTTTATTGCAGCCACTTACTCCACAAACTATTAAGGTAAAATAAAAACAATTTAGTATCAATAAGTTACAGCGAATCAAAAAAACAACCACTCCGGTAATTCAATATCCCTGTCTCTAAACCTGTAGTACATATATTTCTTTTTTGATACCTTACGACTATTAGTAATTTGGTCCATGGAGGACACCTTGAAAAAGCTTCCAGTAATTATAATCACGCTATCTGTACTCTTTTTACAGGGGTGCGCTAAACCAATTAAAAAAAGCCCCGAAAAGCTGAGAGATCAACCACCAAAAATGTTGAAATTTCAACGTTGCATTACTGATGCTAAAACCTTATCCCAGTTAGATAGTAAATATGAGAAAAGCACCAAAGAGCTGTATACCTTAGTTAATAATGCAAAATTTTATGCGTCTATAGCCGATGAGTCATCGACAAACGTAAGTTCAACAATAACGCCATTTTTTGATTATAAATTAAATGAAATATGTAACAACATATCTCTTATGTTAATTGAAGAATTTCAAAAAAATACTATTAATTCGATCAACAAAGCCAAGAGCTAGAAACAAGGATGTTTGATTTCATATGACAAAATTAAACAAACTAACAATTGCTTCATTATTAGTGTTCATTGCCCTAAATAAAACAGCATCAGCTGAACAAAGCGAGTTTCTTAACGCCATAAAAAATATAAACTTACAGAGTATTGATGCAAATGAAACGGTAGAACCATCGGATAACAGATCGCAGAATATTAATAGTGAAGCCAGCATCAATGATAAGTTAGAACAAAAAAATAAAAAACTCCAGATGAAGTATGAAAAACTATTGGGATCGTACAATGAAATAAAATTGAACGGTGGCTCTGGTAATTCGGAATCCCAAAAAGCAACTATCTCCGTTCTCACTAGTGAAAAGGATAAACTTAACGCTGAGAATACCGCGCTACGTAAGCTGCTAGCTGATGCCACTTCAACTCTTTCCGCCATGCGCAAGCAAGAAGAGCTGTCCTTCGCCAGTCAGAAAAAAGAACTGAGCTCTCTGGGCCAGGAAAATGCCCGCCTGCTC
>NZ_JBEAFR010000062.1:0-88955 GCF_040062315.1 Klebsiella sp. GW_Kp181 | reverse complement strand
ATAGCCTTACAGGATCAATCACCACCTCCCTAGGAGGTGGTTTAGGGATGACAATGAAAAAAAAGCGACTTCACGGGAAGTCGCTTTTTTATTTAAAGCAAAATTACTCTGCTTTCGGCTCGTCAGTTTTGTACTTAGCGGCCGTTTCTTTGATCAGCTGCTGCAGTTCGCCGCGCTGATACATTTCAATCACGATGTCACAGCCGCCGACCAGCTCACCGTCTACCCACAGCTGCGGGAAGGTTGGCCAGTTAGCGTATTTAGGCAGCTCCGCGCGGATGTCCGGGTTTTGCAGGATATCGACGTAGGCAAAACGTTCGCCACAGGCAGAGAGCGCCTGAACGGCCTGAGCGGAGAAACCACAGCTTGGCAGCTTCGGAGACCCTTTCATATACAGCAGGATCGGGTTTTCAGCGATTTGACGTTGGATTTTTTCTAAAGTCGTGCTCATTGTCGTGCTTCCTTAAACTTCTCTACGGCAGTAATTTGTCATTGTAGCGCCCTGAACGCAGGACCGATAATAACATTTTTTTCACTTGCCTCATTTTATCTTCTGTAGGCAAAAGTTGCCTCAAAAATATCATTTTATTGCTATACGCAGCAACGCGTTGCGCGTTTTTCATGCGGCGAGCCCGCCGGGAGACGCATTTTTTTGCAAATGTTAACCAAACGAGACTTTAGATACAAAAGAGTATTAACTTTCCACGATTTTATGCTTTAGAATCGATGCGTTTTGTCATTCATCGTCAGGCATAGGTATATGTCTGTAATTTAATCAGGGGATTGCTCAGTGGCGCGTCTTAACAAAATCGCGATTTCGCTCTGTGCATTACTTTTCACATCTATTTCACTTACGCCGCTGGCGCATGCTTCCGGGCATACGCACGCTTCGGCCACGCCCAAAGCGCATCCGGCTAAAGGCACTACCGCAGAGCGTAAGAAAAAAGCAGCCAGTTCCAAAAGCAAAACCACCGCCAAAACCTCCAGCAAAAAAACACCGACCGCCAGCCGCAGCAAAACAACCGCTTCACGCCAGACCGCCAGCGCCACCAAAAAATGCGTCCTGCGCAAGGGCTACAAAAAGCTGTGCGCCAGCTCGACAAGGTCGATTGCGGAAAGCAAGCTGGCCGCGGCGAGCCTGCAGAAAAAGTGCGTGGTGCGTAAAGGCTATAAAACCCGCTGCAAACCCATTGCCGACGAGCCGCAGCTGACTATCGCCGATGCGCATAAAGCGCGGGTACAAAAAGCGCAAAGCACCGCGATGTCAAAGTTGATGGATCAGATTGGCAAACCTTATCGCTGGGGCGGGACCTCTCCGCGCACCGGATTTGATTGCAGTGGTCTGGTCTATTACGCCTATAAAGACCTGGTTAAAATTCATATTCCGCGCACTGCCAATGAGATGTATCACCTGCGCGACGCTCGTCCAGTGGATCGCGGCGAGCTGCAAAGCGGGGATCTCGTCTTCTTCCGCACCCGCGGGCGCGGGACGGCAGATCACGTCGGGGTATACGTCGGCAACGGCAAGTTTATCCAGTCTCCGCGCACCGGTCGCGATATACAGATTACCTCTTTAAGCGACGATTACTGGGTACGCCACTACGTCGGCGCGCGTCGCGTTATGACGCCGAAAACCATTCGCTAAATGTGCCTTGTCGCTGCGGCGACAGGGTAACTCTCTCTTTTGCCACATCTTTTAATTTGCTACTATTACCTTGCGCAATACAGGGTTATTGCGCGCACCAGACCCAGAATAATTGCAGCAGCATCACAGAACGCCCTGCCGTTTTGAACCGCGCTTGCGCAGGCCCCAAAGGGGCGAGGCTTAAGCCGAGTCTTGCGGCAGCTCAGCGCATCCCGGGAGCGAACAACAGTACATGACCGGGGTAAGTGCAGGCAGTCAATACAGATGCCGCTGGGATTATGAAGGGTATAACGATAAAAAGGAGAGTAGCAATGTCGTTCGAATTACCTGCATTACCATATGCAAAAGACGCCCTGGCGCCGCACATTTCAGCGGAAACCCTGGAATACCACTACGGTAAGCACCACCAGGCCTATGTGACTAACCTTAACAACCTGATCAAAGGCACCGCGTTTGAAGGCAAAACCCTGGAAGAGATCGTGCGTTCTTCCGATGGCGGCGTCTTTAACAACGCCGCGCAGGTCTGGAACCACACCTTCTACTGGAACTGCCTGGCGCCAAACGCCGGTGGCGAACCGGAAGGCGAACTGGCGGCGGCTATCGCTAAATCTTTCGGCAGCTTCGCGGATTTCAAGGCCAAATTCACCGACGCGGCGGCAAAAAATTTCGGCGCAGGCTGGACCTGGCTGGTGAAAAATGCCGACGGTAGCCTGGCCATCGTCTCTACCAGCAACGCCGGTACGCCGCTGACCAGCGACGCCACCCCGCTGCTGACCGTGGATGTCTGGGAACATGCGTATTACATCGACTACCGTAACGCCCGTCCGAACTATCTGGAACACTTCTGGGCGCTGGTAAACTGGAAGTTTGTTGCCGCTAATCTGGCAGCATAAAAGCCAACCGCAGAAGCATTGCTGCTTCTGCGGTTATTATTTCACTTCACGTGAACTTAATGGTTAGCAAACGCCTCTTCCGGTTGCGCCCTCCCGCTGAACAGCACCAGCAGTAGCGCTACGCCCGCGATAATCGCTCCCATCACCGGTACGAACGCATATCCCAGGCCGCCGGATATAACCGCGCCGCCCGCCGCCGCGCCCAGCGCGTTACCAAGATTGAAGGCCCCGATATTAACCGATGAAGACAGCCCCGGCGCCTCATGAGCGACGCGCATCACGCGCATCTGCAAAGGCGGTACCACCGCAAACGTCGCCGCCCCCCAGACAACCATACTTATCGCCGCTCCCACCTGCGACTGAGCCAGCAGCGGGATCGCCAGCATAATGACCATCAGCAGCAGAAGAAAGCCCTTCAGCGTTGCGGTAACTGAACGGTCGGCAAACTTACCGCCGAGATAGTTACCCAGCGAGAAACCGACGCCAATCAGCACCAGCATGGCGGTCACAAACAGCGGTGAAGCGTGGGTGATGGTATGCAGAACCGGGGAGATATAGGTATAAAGCGTGAACATCGCCCCGGCGCCCAACACGGTGGTCAATAGCGCCGACAGCACCTGCGGACGCATCAGCACCGAAAGTTCCTGCTTCACGTCCGGACGTTCGCCGGCGCTGCCCTTCGGTAGCGACAGCCACAGGCCGATCATCGCAACAACGCCCAGCCCCGCCGTTGCCAGGAACGACATTCGCCAGCCGATAGTTTCGCCCAGCCAGGTTGCCGCAGGAACGCCGCCGATATTGGCGATCGTCAGCCCCATAAACATCGTTGCTACCGCGCTGGCCTGCTTATGTTTAGGCACCACGCTCGCCGCCACCACCGAGCCGAGACCGAAGAAGGCGCCGTGGTTGAGGCTGGTAATAATGCGCGACAGCAGCAGCGTAGTGTAATCCGGGGCAATTGAAGAGAGCACATTACCGAGGGTAAAAATGGCCATCAGAAAGATTAGCGCATTTCTGCGCGCGCGGTGGGAGAGCAGCAGAGTCATTAACGGCGCACCGACCATCACGCCGATGGCATAAGCGCTAATGAGCATTCCCGCCGCCGGAATAGACACATCCACGCCTTTAGCAATAACCGGTAATAGTCCCATCGGGGAGAACTCGGTCGTGCCGATACCAAAGGCGCCGATCGCCAGCGCGAGCAGGGGAAAGTTGATTTTCATGCAGGAACTCCATCAGGCCGCCTTCAGCGACGGCATCTTATTCAGAAGTCAAAAGCATGACATCAATCACAGAAAAACAAAAGTAAACGAAATGGCAAAAGATTTTTGCGAAATTGATAATAATAGGCGGGGGGTAAAGGGAGAGCGGCCCCTCCCTCTCAGTAAAGAATTAGTGCAGTACTGCAGTCAAACCTGCGGCAACAATCAAACCCAGAACAATAATCGTTGTCGTCAGCGAAAACTTTAAATTTGTATCCATCAATTTTTCCCCCTGATTATCCCCACATGAAAAGTGAGCTTGCTCATTTTTACACAGAATAGCGTAAAAATCTTCCGAGATTTAGAGTGATGCACATTTTTGCTCTTCCCCTTTGCCCCAAGATCGGACAAAATCCCACGCTAATTTGAAAGCGTATCGGCCATTGACCCCTTCCTGTCGTTCTGTGTCGTTTTCCCGACGTGATGCCATGATCCATTTTGGCGCCAGGGTGTGTACAGGCAATCGTTTACGTACCGATAAACAGACGATCAGGTCAAGGTCTGGAGTGAGAAGTAATGGCAACTATTAAAGATGTAGCGAAACGCGCAAACGTTTCCACTACAACAGTATCACATGTAATTAACAAAACCCGATTCGTAGCGGAAGAGACGCGCAATGCGGTATGGGCGGCCATTAAGGAGCTGCATTACTCCCCCAGCGCCGTTGCTCGCAGCCTGAAGGTCAATCACACCAAGTCTATTGGTCTGCTGGCGACCAGCAGCGAAGCGGCTTATTTCGCCGAGATTATCGAAGCGGTCGAGAAAAGCTGCTTCCAGAAGGGCTATACCCTTATCCTCGGCAACGCCTGGAACGACCCGGAGAAACAGCGCGCCTATCTGTCAATGATGGCGCAGAAGCGCGTTGATGGCCTGCTGGTGATGTGCTCCGAGTATCCGGAATCGGTATTAAGCATGCTGGAAGAGTATCGCCACATCCCGATGGTGGTCATGGACTGGGGCGAGGCAAAAGCCGACTTTACTGATTCGGTCGTCGATAACGCCTTCGAAGGCGGCTATATTGCCGGACGCTACCTGGTTGAACGCGGCCACCGCGATATCGGCGCGATCCCAGGCCCACTGGAGCGTAACACCGGTGCGGGCCGGCTGGCAGGCTTTATGAAAGCCATGGAAGAAGCGCAGATCGGCGTTCCGGAAAACTGGATTGTCCAGGGCGATTTTGAACCGGAGTCCGGCTATCGCGCCATGCAGCAAATTCTCAACCAGCATCCTCGCCCGACGGCTATTTTCTGCGGCGGCGATATTATGGCCATGGGCGCCATCTGCGCGGCGGATGAAATGGGGCTGCGCGTGCCGCAGGATATTTCGCTGATCGGTTATGATAACGTGCGCAACGCCCGCTACTTCAGCCCGGCGCTGACCACCATCCATCAGCCTAAAGACTCTCTGGGCGAAGCGGCCTTTAATATGCTGCTGGATCGCATCGTCAATAAGCGCGAAGTCTCGCAGTCGATTGAAGTCCATCCGCGTCTGGTCGAGCGCCGCTCTGTGGCCGACGGCCCGTTTGTCGATTACCGCCGTTAACCTTTCCTGCGGCGTCGGTTATTCCGGCGCCCGCAGCCACTCCCGATTCAGCGTTTCGCTATCGCCAAGATAATCCAGCAGCCATAACAGGGCCGGAGAGGCATCGCTTTGCTGCCACGTCAGACAGCAGGCAGCATCCGGGAATGGGTTCTCCAGCTCCAGCGCCGTCCATTCACCGCTATCGAGCCACGGCTTTGCTAAATGCCCGGGCACCATCCCGACGCACAGCCCCGCGGAGAGACAGGTTTCAGAGGCATCCCAGTCCGGCACAACCACCCTCTTCTGGTTATCGAGCAGCCAGGTGGTCCGCTTCGGCAGCGAGCGTGAAGTATCCTCTCTGACCAGCGATGGCCAGTTGCGCAGGACGTCATCGCTTAAAGGTCCCGTCATTTTGGCCAGCGGATGGTGGCTTGCGACGACGCAGTCCCAGCTCAGCATTCCCATATCACGAAAGGCGTAGCGGCCCCCGACCGGAATTGAGCGCGTTGCGCCGATCGCCAGCTCCACGCGACCGTCGGCCAGCGCATCCCAGACGCCGTTGAACACCTCCTGAAAAACAATCAGCTCAACGTCATCAAAGTGACGATAGAAATCAACGATCATCTGCCGCATACGCGTTGGCTTAACGATATTATCCACCGCGATAGAGAGCTGTCCGCGCCAGCCGTTGGCTATCTGCTGACACTGCTGGCGGGTGATCTGCATTTTTTTGATAACAGATCGCCCTTCCTGCAAAAACCAAACGCCGGCAGGGGTTAGCTCGACATCCCGATGGCGGCGTTCAAATAGCGGCACCGCCAGCCACTCTTCCAACTGACGCACGGTATAGCTGACGGCCGAAGGGACGCGGTGCAATTCCTGCGCAGCGGCGCTAAAGCTGCCGTTGCGGGCGACAGCATCGACAACTTCAAGCGAGTATTCAGACCACATTTTCTGCCTGCAAAATTTTTGAATTCACCTGACAAATATTAGCGTTTCACAAGCCTGAATGCACTCCCTACACTCTGCGCCATCGTACCTGCATCACTAAAAAGAGAATGATATGCAACAACCTGGGAAAGGATTTTTAGTCTGGCTGGCCGGACTCAGCGTTCTGGGCTTTCTGGCCACCGATATGTACCTGCCGGCTTTTGCGGCCATGCAGCAAGATCTGCATACCTCAGCGGCGTCGATCAGCGCCAGCCTGAGTCTGTTTCTCGCGGGCTTTGCGCTAGGCCAGCTTTTCTGGGGGCCCATCTCCGATCGTTACGGCCGTAAACCGGTGCTGTTGAGCGGACTGGCCATCTTTGCCATCGGCTGTCTGGGCATGCTTTGGGTCCGCGATGCTACGCTGATGCTGGCGCTGCGTTTTATCCAGGCTCTGGGGGTTTGCGCCGCCGCGGTGACCTGGCAGGCCATGGTGACCGATTATTATCCTGCCCAAAAAACCAACCGCATTTTCGCCGCCATTATGCCCCTGGTGGGATTATCGCCTGCGCTGGCGCCGCTGCTCGGCAGCTGGTTACTGGTTCATTTTGAATGGCAGGCTATTTTTGCCGTTCTGTTCGCCATTACCCTGCTGTTAATGCTGCCAGCCCTGCGCCTGAAGGCGGCGAAAAAAAGGATCGTCAGCACCCAGCAGAAGCTTACGTTCCTCGCCCTGCTGCGTTCGCGGGAATATAGCGGCAACGTGCTGATCTACGCCGCCTGTTCCGCCAGCTTCTTTGCCTGGCTGACGGGGTCGCCGTTTATCCTTCACGAGATGGGCTACGGCCCGACCGTTATCGGCCTGAGCTATGTTCCGCAAACCATCGCGTTTCTGGTAGGCGGCTACGGCTGCCGGGCGGCGCTGCAAAAATGGCAGGGCCAGCAAATTCTGCCGTGGCTGCTGGCGATCTTCGCCGTCAGCGTGGCCGCCACCTGGCTGGTTGGCCTGCGGGAAAATGCAACCCTGGTGGGATTAATGATTCCGTTCTGCGCCATGGCGGTGGTGAATGGCGGTATCTATCCTATCGTCGTCGCCCAGGCATTGAAGCCCTTCCCTGAGGCGACAGGCCGCGCCGCGGCGTTGCAAAACACCCTGCAGCTTGGCCTCTGTTTTTTGACCAGCCTGCTGGTCTCCACGCTGATCGCCACTCCGCTGCTAACGACCACCAGCGTGATGCTGGTCTCCATCGTGCTGGCCGGAATCGGCTACCGCATGCAGCATAAGGCCGCGCATCTGGAAACAGAATCGTCACATGCTTAAGGTATTCTGCTGATAGTTGCCAGATCCAGTAGTTAGCTTGCTAAGATATTTTTGTTGAAAGCCTGTTTTTAGCGGCCTATACTGGATCCGGCATCACATAAATAGAAAGATTAGTTGATTTTTAACGGGAGCAGGATGCATCCCGTTTTACCATGGAAGGCCTTTCGGCAAGGGTTATCTCCCTTCCTCTGTTCTACGTCGGATAGCAGCCTTACGGATTATCCGTGAGATTTCTCACAAAGCCAAAAAAGCGTCTACGCTGTTTTAAGGTTCTGATCACTTGGGCGTGATGGAGAAGCTATGAGTTCATCGTGTATAGAAGAAGTAAGTGTACCAAATGATGACTGGTACCGAATCGCAGCTGAATTATTAAGCCGTGCGGGCATTGAAATTAATGGTCCTGCGCCCTCCGATTTGCGGATTAAAAACCCTCATTTTTTTAAACGCGTTTTGCAGGAAGGGTCGCTGGGTTTAGGCGAGAGCTATATGGACGGCTGGTGGGATTGCGAGCGGCTGGATATATTTTTCCATAAAGTATTACGCGCCGGTCTGGAAAATCAGCTTCCCCATCATTTCAAAGATACCCTGCGTATCGCCACTGCACGCTTATTCAATCTGCAAAGTAAAAAACGGTCCTGGATTGTCGGGAAAGAGCATTACGATTTAGGCAACGATCTGTTCAGCCGCATGCTCGATCCCTATATGCAGTATTCCTGCGCTTACTGGAAGGATGCGCAGAATCTGGAAGACGCACAGCAGGCAAAATTAGATCTCATCTGCCGTAAACTTCAGCTTGAGCCGGGGATGCGGGTGCTGGATATCGGCTGTGGCTGGGGTGGACTGGCCTACTATATGGCCAAAAATTACCAGGTCAGCGTTGTCGGCGTCACGATTTCAGCTGAGCAGCAAAAAATGGCCCAGCAGCGCTGCGCAGGTCTTGACGTTACTATCCTGCTGCAGGATTACCGCGACCTGCAAGAGAGCTTTGACCGTATCGTCTCAGTCGGCATGTTTGAACATGTCGGGCCGAAAAATTACGCCACCTACTTCGACGTGGTCGACCGGAATTTGAAACCCGAAGGCCGCTTCCTGCTGCATACTATCGGCTCGAAAAAAACCGACCATAACGTCGACCCGTGGATCGATAAATATATCTTCCCTAACGGCTGTTTGCCCTCAGTACGCCAGATTGCCGAAGCCAGCGAGCCGCATTTTGTTATGGAAGACTGGCATAATTTCGGTGCCGACTACGACACCACGCTAATGGCCTGGTATGAGCGCTTTCTGAATAGCTGGCCGGAAATTGCCGACAATTATTCGGAGCGCTTCAAACGCATGTTTAGCTATTACCTGAATGCCTGCGCCGGCGCTTTCCGCGCGCGCGATATTCAGCTCTGGCAGGTGGTTTTTTCTCGCGGTGCCGAACACGGCCTGCGCGTAGCCCGCTAAAAATTCCCCCGCTTCGGCGGGGGAATTTATTATTCGGCCGCGTTTTTCAGGGCCGCTGCTGCTTCTTTTGCCGCCAGAACGCGCTCAACGGTATCGATAACGGCCTGAGTCTGCGGATCGATCTCAATATTTACCCGGTCCCCCAGTTTTTTCACGCCAAGGATGGTGCGCTGCAGCGTTTCCGGGATCAAATGCACGCAAAACCGGGTGGGCGTCACTTCCCCTACCGTGAGGCTAATACCATCGACGCCGATATAGCCTTTATAAAGGATATATTTCATCAGCGTCGGGTCCTGAACCTTAAACCAGATTTGGCGATTATTTTCCGACGTCAGAATTTTAACCACTTCCGCGGTGGTCATAATATGGCCTGACATCAGGTGGCCGCCAATTTCATCGCTGAATTTTGCCGCCCGCTCGACGTTAACGCTGTCGCCCTCGCGCAGCGCGCCCAGATTGGTGATGCGCAAGGTCTCTTTCATCAGGTCAAAACTCACTCGCGCGCCATCGATATCGGTGACGGTTAAACAGCAGCCGTTATGAGCTACCGAAGCCCCGGTTTCGAGCCCCGCAAGCATATGCTCAGGCAGCTCCACAACGTGGGTGCGAAAGTTGGGTTTTTCATCAATGGCCACCACTCTGGCGGTCCCCTGCACAATACCGGTAAACATATTTTGCTCCTGTATGAATTCGTAACGGTATCAAGACCGTTTTAGGCTATGACACGAACAATAACAGGTGGCAAAACAGGTTGCCAGCGCACAACGTGTTGTGCGATTTTTTCACTGGCTAAATGGCTAATCCTCGCTACAATAGTCTGGCAAATCCCTCTGCTTTTTCTTCTTGCTGCCCCTGATGGCGGCTTTTTTAGTCCTCCAATAACAACAATATAAAGGTGTTTACGTGCAGAAGTATTTTATTGAAGCGCGTCAGTTATTAGCACTGGCTATACCCGTTATACTCGCCCAGGTCGCCCAAACCGCCATGGGCTTCGTCGATACCGTGATGGCGGGCGGCTATAGCGCCACCGATATGGCGGCCGTCGCCATCGGTACCTCCATCTGGCTGCCGGCAATCCTCTTCGGCCACGGCCTGCTGCTGGCCCTGACGCCCGTTATTGCTCAACTGAATGGTTCCGGCCGTCGCGACCGCATCGCCCACCAGGTACGCCAGGGGTTCTGGCTGGCGGGCTTCGTCTCGATCCTGGTCATGGTGGTACTGTGGAACGCCGGCTACATCATCAGCTCCATGCATAACATCGACCCGGCGATGGCGGAGAAGGCGGTCGGCTACCTGCGGGCTCTGCTGTGGGGCGCGCCCGGCTATCTGTTCTTCCAGGTAGCGCGTAACCAGTGTGAAGGCCTGGCAAAAACCAAGCCGGGCATGGTAATGGGGTTTATCGGTCTGCTGGTCAACATTCCGGTGAACTACATCTTTATCTACGGTCACTTTGGCATGCCTGAGCTCGGCGGGATCGGCTGCGGCGTGGCGACGGCTTCGGTGTACTGGGTGATGTTTTTCTGCATGCTCTCCTGGGTTCGCCGCGCGCGTTCGATGCGCGATATTCATAACGCTGAGCGCTTCAGCAAACCGGATTTCGCCGTTATCCAGCGTCTGGTGCAGCTGGGCCTGCCGATTGCGCTGGCGCTGTTTTTCGAAGTGACCCTGTTTGCCGTAGTCGCGCTGCTGGTCTCACCGCTGGGCATTGTCGACGTGGCCGGGCACCAGATTGCCCTAAACTTCAGCTCGCTGATGTTCGTATTACCGCTCTCCCTGGCGGCGGCGGTGACCATTCGCGTCGGTTTCCGTCTCGGGCAAGGCTCGACGCTGGAGGCGCAAACGTCGGCCAGAACCGGCGTCGGGGTTGGAGTGTGTATGGCCGTGATTACGGCGGTTTTCACCATTCTGATGCGTGAGCAAATCGCGCTGTTGTATAACGATAATCCTGAGGTTGTCGCGCTGGCGTCCCAGCTGATGCTGCTCGCGGCGATCTACCAGATCTCTGACTCCATACAGGTGATCGGCAGCGGCATCCTGCGCGGTTATAAAGATACGCGTTCCATCTTCTTTATTACCTTTACCGCCTACTGGGTTCTGGGGCTGCCGAGCGGCTATCTGCTGGCTCTGACCGATATCGTGGTGCCGCGCATGGGTCCCGCTGGCTTCTGGTGCGGGTTTATCATTGGCCTCACCTCCGCTGCCGTAATGATGATGTTGCGCATGCGTTTCCTGCAGCGTCAGCCTTCCAGCGTCATATTGCAGCGCGCCGCGCGCTAATCTCTGGCGGCAATTTATCGATACCTGACGGCGCTGATTCAGCGCCGTTTTCGTCTCTTGATGAGCAAATCCTCTTTCGCATCAGTAAAATATAACCAATATGGATAAAACTTCTGCGATCGCGAGAAATCTGGAAGAAAAGTGACGTTTGCCTCTTGCCACAACCCCTCCCTGCCGCTAATATGCGTCCCCGTTGCCACTGCAACAATGCGTTCATAGCTCAGTTGGTTAGAGCACCACCTTGACATGGTGGGGGTCGTTGGTTCGAGTCCAATTAAACGCACCATAATGCGTCCGTAGCTCAGTTGGTTAGAGCACCACCTTGACATGGTGGGGGTCGGTGGTTCGAGTCCACTCGGACGCACCATTTCACAGCCTCGTGATCTGGTGCCTTATTTCTCTCCCGCATTGAATTATCCTAAAATGACCTTCAGCATTGGCAAAACGCTATTTTCTGATTTTTCCCGGTTGTGTTCTTAATATCTTTCACGATTCCGATAACTTATTTTTCGCGCTTATGTAAAGAGACGTAAAGCCCTGCGTCGCCCGTTTCCTCCCGTATTAACGCAGAGGTCATAAATATATCCTGCAGCAATATAAATGTTTTCGTTAGTTCCTAGCCTGTTATGCTCGCAGCCACTTTAAACAAGCGGAACGGTAGCCGCGGCATAATTCAGATTATTTCAAAAAATATCACCGCAAACCGGTTTGACTGTTCAAAAATACCGACTAAATTTAATTGCTGAACGACAACGGATACGTAATTAAATCGTATCTACCTGACATAAACTCACAGAGGTATGAAAATATGGCAGAACATCGTGGTGGTTCCGGTAATTTCGCTGAAGACCGTGATAAAGCATCTGAAGCTGGACGTAAAGGCGGTCAGCACAGCGGTGGTAATTTTAAAAACGATCCGCAACGTGCATCTGAGGCCGGTAAAAAAGGCGGCCAAAATAGTCATGGTGGTGGACGCAAATCTGACAACTCCTGATTATTAATCGTTTCATTCTCTTGTAATTAATAAGAGTATCCTGCGGGTCTGCGGACTCGCAGTTATTCTCTAGCATTAAGGATATTCCCAATGAATATGAAGAGCATAGAAGACGTTTTTATTCATCTGTTATCGGATACTTATAGCGCGGAAAAACAATTAACCCGCGGCCTGGCTAAACTAGCCCGGGCGGCGTCAAGCGAGCAGCTTAGCGCCGCATTCAAAGCGCATCTGGAGGAGACCCAGGGGCAAATTGAACGTATCGATCAAATTGTCGAACAAGAAGCCAATATTAAAATTAAGCGCATGAAATGCGTGGCGATGGAGGGGCTTATAGAAGAAGCTAACGAGGTTATTGAGAGTACTGAGAAAAATGAAGTGCGCGATGCCGCGTTAATTGCCGCAGCGCAAAAAGTTGAACATTATGAAATTGCCAGCTACGGCACTCTCGCCACTTTAGCCCAACAGCTGGGTTATAAAAAAGCGGTTAAGCTTTTAACAGAAACGTTAGAAGAAGAGAAATCAACCGATCTGAAATTAACTGACCTGGCGGTCGGCAATATTAATAAAGAAGCACAAAATAAATAGCCAGAAAATAACCTGATATTAAGGAGTTCATTATGAATCACGTTGAACACTATCACGACTGGCTACGCGATGCGCATGCAATGGAAAAACAAGCAGAATCCATGCTGGAGTCGATGGCTGGCCGTATCGATAACTACCCCGATTTGCGTAGCAGAATTGAACAGCACGTCACCGAAACCAAGCGCCAAATTACGGTTCTGGAAGAGATTCTGGATCGTAATGATATATCGCGGTCGGTGCTGAAAGATTCAATGAGTAAAATGGCTGCGTTAGGTCAATCTATTGGCGGCATGTTCCCTTCCGATGAAATCGTTAAGGGTTCAATTAGCGGCTATGTTTTCGAACAGTTTGAAATCGCGTGTTATACCTCTCTGCTTGCCGCTGCGAAAAGAGCCGGTGACACCGCGTCTATTCCCGCCATCGAATCCATTCTGGCGGAAGAGCGGGCCATGGCCGACTGGCTGCTGAAACATATCCCGCAAACAACGGAAGAGTTCCTTCTGCGCTCTGACGCAAAAGGCGTTGAAGCTAAAAAATAAGCAATAAGGATAAGAGCCTATGTTCCGACACGTTAAGCAACTTCAGTATACCGTCAGGGTCGCGGAACCTAATCCGGGGCTGGCTAATCTCCTTCTGGAGCAATTCGGCGGCCCTCAGGGCGAACTCGCCGCCGCATGCCGATATTTCACACAGGGCCTGAGCGATGACGATCCGGGTCGCAAGGATATGCTGATGGACATTGCTACCGAAGAGCTGAGCCACCTTGAAATTATCGGCTCGCTGGTAGGTATGCTCAATAAAGGGGCGAAAGGCGCCCTGGCGGAAGGTACGGAAAACGAAGCCGATCTGTACCGCTCGCTTACCGCTAACGGCAACGACAGCCATATTACCTCTTTGTTATATGGCGGAGGCACGCCGCTGACCAATTCCGCCGGCGTGCCCTGGACCGCAGCATACATTGACACCATTGGTGAACCCACCGCGGATTTACGCTCCAACGTGGCCGCCGAGGCGCGCGCTAAAATCATCGAGCGCCTGATAAACGTCACCGATGACCCCGGCGTGAAGGATGCGCTGGCCTTTCTGATGACCCGAGAAGCCGCCCATCAGCTCTCTTTTGAGAAGGCGCTTCAATCCATCAGAAACAACTATCCGCCGGGCAAACTACCGCCAATCACTGACTACGCCAGCACCTACTACAATATGTCAGAGGGCGATGACATTCGCGGCAGCTGGAATAGCGATCTGCACTTCGAGTATGTTGCGAATCCACAGCCTGCAGTAGATGGCGGAGATGGCGGTGCCAGCGTTAAGCTAACGGCCGAACAAAAGGCCCTGGTGAAAACCATGGCGAAACGCACCCAATCCGACCCGGAAGGCGATCCTCTCACCGGCGCAGAACTTGGCGCGGGTAAGAAAAAGCCGTAATCAGCAACGATCGGTTGTTAATCACTTCCCCCTGCCTGGTTCGGGGGGTTGTTATGTGATGGGGTTCAGAACATGTTTGAACTCGATGCGTTTAATCTGGCAAGGCTACAGTTCGCATTTACCGTCTCTTTTCATATCCTGTTTCCGGCGATTACCATCGGACTGGCCAGCTATCTGGTGGTGCTGGAGGGGATGTGGCTGCGGACAAAAGATGACGTCTGGCGCTCGTTATATAATTTCTGGCTGAAGATTTTTGCCGTTAATTTCGGCATGGGCGTGGTATCAGGCCTGGTGATGGCCTATCAGTTCGGTACCAACTGGAGCGGTTTCTCTCAGTTTGCCGGGAGTATTACCGGTCCCCTGCTGCTGTATGAAGTCCTCACCGCGTTTTTCCTCGAAGCGGGCTTCCTGGGCGTCATGCTTTTTGGCTGGAACAAAGTCCCCCCAGGACTGCATTTTTTCACCACCTGCATGGTGGCGCTCGGCACGCTAATGTCCACCTTCTGGATCCTCGCCTCCAATAGCTGGATGCAGACGCCGCAGGGCTTTACCATTGAAAACGGTCACGTCATTCCCCAGGACTGGCTGGCGATTATTTTCAACCCATCTTTCCCGTATCGCCTGTTACACATGGCGATCGCCGCTTTTCTCAGCAGTGCGATGTTCGTGGGCGCCTCTGCCGCCTGGCACCTTCTGCGCGGGAACAATACCCCTGCCATACGTAAAATGTTCTCCATGGCGATGTGGATGGCCCTGCTGGTTGCGCCAATTCAGGCCTTCGTTGGCGATATGCACGGCCTCAATACCCTTGAGCATCAGCCGGCAAAAATCGCCGCCATAGAAGGCCACTGGGAGAATAAACCCGGCGAGGCCACCCCGCTGCTGTTGTTTGGCATACCGGATATGGAGGAAGAGCGTACCAAATACGGGCTGGAAATTCCGGCGCTTGGCAGCCTGATCCTGACCCATAGCCTGGATAAGCAGGTCCCGGCGCTGAAAGATTTTCCGAAAGAGAATCGGCCAAACTCCCTCATCGTTTTCTGGTCGTTCCGCATCATGGTGGGTATGGGCGTGCTGATGATTGCTCTCGGCGTCTGGAGCCTGTGGCTTCGCTATCGGCAGCGTCTTTTCCACTCTCGCGCCTTCCAGTGGTGCGCCCTGGCGATGGGGCCGGCAGGACTGCTGGCGCTGTTGGCCGGCTGGATCACGACCGAAGCGGGACGTCAGCCCTGGGTCATTTATGGTTTTTTACGAACCCGGGATGCGGTATCGCTGCACAGCACGGCGCAAATGGTCGTCAGCCTGCTGGTCTTTATCGTGGTGTACTGTTCGGTCTTTGGCGTCGGTTATTACTACATTGTCCGGCTTATTAAGAAAGGGCCGCAGCCCGTCAGCGAATTGACATCGTCAACGTCCGGCACGCCGGCTCGCCCCCTTTCTGCCGCAGAAGCCGTGCCTGAAGAGGAGACTCGCTAATGGGCATCGATATTCCCGTCATCTGGTTTGTCATCATTGTATTCGCCACATTGATGTATATCGTTATGGACGGCTTCGATCTTGGCATCGGAATTTTATTCGGCTTTGTACCGAATGCTCATGAACGCGACGTGATGATGAATAGCGTCGCCCCGGTGTGGGATGGCAATGAGACATGGCTGGTGCTGGGCGGCGCGGGGCTATTTGGCGCCTTTCCCCTGGCCTACGCCGTTATCACCGATGCGCTGGCTATCCCGCTCACCGCCATGCTCATTGGCCTGATCTTCCGCGGCGTCGCCTTTGAGTTCCGCTTCAAGGCCACCCCCTCGCATCAAAAGTTCTGGGACTACTCTTTTGTCAGCGGCTCCCTGCTGGCGACCTTTAGCCAGGGGATGGTGGTAGGCGCGGTCATCAACGGTTTTGAGGTCGCCGACCGCAGGTTTGCCGGCTCGGCGCTCGACTGGCTGACGCCCTTTAGCCTGTTCTGCGGCTTAGGGCTGGTCGTCGCGTATATGCTGCTTGGTACGACCTGGCTGATTATGAAAAGCGAAGGCGCCCTACAACAGCGCATGCGTGAGCTGACTCGCCACACGCTTCTGGCGCTGATGGCGGTCATCGCCGTTGTGAGCGTCTGGACGCCGCTGGGCTGGCCCTCCGTGGCTGAGCGCTGGTTTACCCTGCCTAATTTCTACTGGTTTGTACCCGTTCCTGTACTGGTCATTGCCTTAAGCCTGTGGATCTGGCGGTTAAGCGCCCATCCTGGTAGCCATGCCCGCCCTTTCCTGCTTACGCTTGGGCTCATTTTTCTTGGCTTTAGTGGTCTGGGTATCAGTCTCTGGCCCAACATCATCCCTCCGCATATTACGCTGTGGGAAGCCTCCGCGCCGCCCGCCAGCCAGCTCTTTATGCTGGTAGGGACCCTGCTTATCATTCCGGTGATTTTGGTTTACACCGCATGGAGCTACTACGTATTCCGCGGCAAAGTTTCCGGCACTGAAGGCTATCACTGAGGTGCGCTATGGCGGACTGGCATACGCGAGCCATCATTTATCAGATTGATTCGGCGCTGTTTTACGATCTCAACGGCGGCGGCTGGCGCTCTGTCATGCCGTACTCTTTTCACTCCCCGGCGTACCGATAATGCGCTACGGGGATGAAATTGGGATGGGTGACAATCTGGCCCTGGAAGAGCGCTACGCGGTGCGCACGCCGATGCAATGGGCCGGCTCAGCGGGCGGCGGTTTCTCCGCAGCCGATCCTGCTACTTTTGTCGCTCCATTGATCGATAAGGGGCCGTTTCGCTATCAGAAGGTCAACGTCGCTGATTCGCTGCTGCACCGCCATTCCCTTCTGCATCGCATTATAGATATCGCCAATACGCGGTGCGAGTTTCCGGAAATCGCCGTTGCGCCTTTTCGCATTATCAGCATCGATCGGCAGGCGATTCTGGGGATTTGCTACGATGCCGACCAACGCCGCGTCATCACCTTTCTTAATTTCAGCGACAAGCGCGTGCGCTTCACCGCGAAAGAGATTGCCGAGGGCGTCTGGACGCCCTGCCTGGCCGACAAAACCTATGCTGACGACCTTGTTGCGGGTAAACGCGTTGAGCTGGAGATTGGCGCCTATGGCTACCGATGGTTCTGGACCAACAGTAGCGCGCTGCGTTAGCGTTTTTTACGCGAGATAAACCATTTTGCCAACAACCATCCCGCCGCTGCCGCGCCGCCGAGTAGCGCTTTTCCCGGCACGCCGGAGGTGATGGCGGCGGCGCGATACTTCGCCTCTGAGGAAAAACGCCCGTGGGTTTTATGCAGTCCGCTGACCGGCTGTTGTAGATAATCCTGCCGGTCAGCGACATTCCTGTGCCGGATCATTTGCCCTTCCCATGCTTTATTAACCATCAGTCGATCGAGGAAGCCGGGGAAGAGAAATTGCCCAACGATAGACTGGATTGTGCTGCTCCCCACCCAGAGTTCACGCACGGGCCTGCGTGCAACGTTGAAGATAGCCTCTGCGGCCACCTCCGGCTGATAGACGGGGGGCACCGGGCGCATCGCCCAGGCAAACTTATTGCGCGCCCACTCAAACTGCGGCGTATTCAGGCCAGGCATCTGTACCATTGAGATACTCACGCCGCTCTTTTCATGCATCAGTTCCGTGCGAACCGCATCGGTAAAGCCCCGAATCGCGGCCTTCGCCCCGCAGTAGGCGGACTGTAGCGGAATGGAGCGATAGGCCAGCGCGGAACCGACCTGGATAATGATGCCGCGATCGCGGGGCGTCATTAACTCCAGCGCGGCGCGGGTACCGTTGACGTAACCAAGATAGGTGACTTCGGTGACCCGCGAAAATTCATCGTGGGTCATCGTCCTGAAAGGCGCCAGCACCGCGCACATGGCCTTATTGACCCACACCTCGATAGCCCCTAATTGCTTTTCGATCTCGCAGGCGGCAGTGTTAATCGCATCCGCATCAGCGACATCGGCCTGAACGACATGCACCCGAACGCCAAACTGCCGCAACGCCTGTTGCGTCGCTTCAAGGCTTTGACGATCGCGGGCGATAATCCCCACGTCATAGCCTGCCCGCGCAAAGCGAACAGCCGTTGCTTTGCCGACGCCCGCAGTACCGCCGGTGATCGTCATGACCGCCATAGAACCTCCGCCATGAAAGTGTTATTCGCCCTGCCAGCCGGGCAGTTTCTCCATCAGCATCGCCAGCGAGTAGCGTACGGATTTCTCAACGACATCCTGGCAGCCGCCGGAAAACAGCACCTTCTGCGCGTCGATTGCGCCGCGAAAATTCCATGCGAACCAGACGGTTCCCGCAGGCGTCCCGTCCTCGCCGCCGTCCGGCCCAGCGTATCCGCTTATCGCGATGCTGATATCCGCTCCGGAACACTCCAGCGCGCCCGTCGACATCTCTTCCACGGCCTGTCGACTGACGGCGCTATACTTTTCCAGCGTCGAAGCCTTAACGCCGAGAAGTTTTTGCTTCGCACGGTCGCTAAAGGTGATTAAACCAATATCGTAAAACGCAGCCGTATCCTCCTCCGCGCACAGCGCTGCCGCCAGGCTTCCCCCGGTACACGACTCAGCGGTGGTTAAGCGTAAACGACAGTCGGTCAATGCGATGGCGACTTGTTTGGTCAGCTCACCGGTGGTTTTCGCCTGGTTATAAGGATTATTCGCCATAAAGATACCTTCTTAACTTTCAGCAGGAATAATAGAAATATGTCCGTTCCTTTCCAGTATGGCATATTTGATTTTACTTAATTCCGTAATACCCTGATTCTGCCGTGCGGCCACAAGAATATCATCGCAGGAGACATCCACTTTTTTGAGTTTATCAATTAACGGAACGCCGTTTTCGACTAAAATTACCGGGCAGCCATCAAGCGCTGACTCGGCGCCAGCCATATATTTTTTCATTAAGCCAAAGAGCATATCCACCACCACCAGCGTGATAATCGTCAGCATGGCGCCGGTGACCGAAAAGTCGTTCCCCAGCAGCGCCTGTTGTGTCGCTTCACTGATGATAAGTAATAAAATCAGATCAAAGCTGGTCATTTGTAATAGCGCCCGGCGTCCGGCGATTTTAAAAACCACCAGCAAAATTAAATAAATGGCCAGCGCCCGCAACACCATCTCCATCACGTTCTCCTAAGGATAAATAAATTGCCAGAAGCGAATTTCGGGTTCGCTATTAAGCTGTAAAGCGTGGTTCAGCTTGCCGGGAGCGGTGGGCGTAACGTAGAGCCATATGGAAATATTTTCCATACTTTTCAAATTATTATAAACCAAAAAGAGTCGATCGTCCTTACTGTACATACTATCTGGCTGGGGCCAGATAGTATTAGTTTCGAGCGATGAAGAAAAATCACCGCCAAGGCTAAAAACATATTTATTGGCGACGCGCGAATGGGCAGTAATTTTTAGTCGGAACTCAGTTTGCAAACGGCCAAAACGCTCATAAACCACGGTTAAATTTTGCTGGGCATTTGTTTTTTCAGCACGGCTCATATAGCCGGTGGAAAAAATCCCCGCCAGCGCTGCGAAGATGATTAATAATAATATCCCGAGCCCGATCTTACGAGCAGCACATTCAAAATTAAGAAAAAGTTCACTCTCTTTTATCCCGGGCAGCTTCTCTTTTTCACTGACCATTTTTCACCTCACCGTTGCGCTTATCATCGCGGCGCCAGCTTAAGGAATAGCAATCAGGTTTAATATGTCAAGTTCATTGCGGCAAACCAGGAATATTAGCAAAACAAAAATACCGTGCATTATTCATTGCGCCGCTTCTCCCCTCCCCACGCTCAGACCCGAACGGTCTTGCCGACCCGGCGATCCGCGTCGCGAACTCACCTTCAACGGATACGCAAACCGTAGCACGCGGATAGCGCAGGAAAAATTTATTGTGAGTCAGGTCATGTTTTATAACAAGGCGGTTGACCCGGCCGGTCAGCAAAAATATTTTATGCCCATGTGATATCGATTTCATAACCATCATGGCAACCATAAAAGACGTAGCAGAAAAAGCAGGTCTGTCGGTGACGACGGTCTCCCGCTTCCTGAACAATCATCCTTATATCGCTGAAGATAAAAAGGAAAAAATTCTCGCGGCGATGAAAGAGCTCGATTACGAGCCAAGCACCGTCGCGCAGCAGATGCGCGGCGTGAAAACCCACCGCATTGGCGTACTCATTTCGAGGATCACTAACCCATTTTTCGCCAGCCTGGTGGACGCTCTCGAAGTCACCGCGCGTAAACACGGCTACTCGGTGCTGATCGTTCAGAACCACAATAGCGCGGGCGAAGAGGAGAACTGTCTCGATCTGCTGAAGAAAAAGATCATCGACGGCCTTATCTTGTGCGCCGTCGAAAGTGATAAGGACGTGATCGAGCAATATCAGAAATATGGCCCGATCCTGCTGTGCAACACCAGCATCGATAACACGACTCTGCCCGTGGTCAGAATGGACGATGAACTGGCGACCTATCGCGCCGTCAGTTGGCTGCTGCATAAAGGGTATAGAAGAATCGCCTACTCTACCGGCGGCGCATTCCAGCAAAAGGGCCACGGTAGCAGAAGGAACCGCGGCTTTATTGCCGCCATGCAGCAGGGGCAGCAGCCGATTGACGAGCGGCTGGTTTTCCGCCACGTCCACACCTGGCGCGACGGGCAGCGTCTGGCTGAGCAGATCCTACAGATGGCTAAAAGCGAACGTCCCGATGCAATTTTCGCCGGCAGCGATGAAGTCGCCTGCGGCTTAATTTCTGCGCTCTCGGCCAACGGCGTCAGCGTTCCCGGCGAACTGGCGGTCATGGGCTTTGATAACCTTCCGGTGGCGGAGATGGTGCATATTCCGCTCACTACCGTTAGCCAACCCATCGAGCAACTGGGCCGCATCTCGGTAGAACGTCTGCTGGCCCTGATCAACAACACGCACTATCGCTATGACGAGGAAGACCTGAAATCGGAACTGGTCATCAGGGCCTCGGCGTAATTTTTTTTAACTCAATATGGTATCGATTTCATACTCAGGAGAAACGATGAATCAGTCACAACAAGGGGCATGGTGGAAGGAAGCGGTCATTTATCAGGTGTACCCAAAAAGCTTCTATGACAGCAATAACGATGGCATTGGCGATATCCAGGGGATAATCGCGAAACTGCCGTATCTGAAAACGCTGGGCATCACCATGATTTGGGTCTCGCCGTTCTACCTCTCGCCGGGTGCGGACAACGGCTACGATATCGCCGACTACTATGCAGTGAACCCCGATTTAGGTCAGCTGCAGGATGTTGACGATCTGATTAAGCAGGCAGGCGAACTGGGGATTGGGATCATGGTGGATCTGGTGGTTAATCATACCAGCGATGAACACAGCTGGTTCCAGGCCGCACTGGCGGACCCTGCCTCAAAATACCGTGATTACTACATCTTTAAGCCCGCCGTTGCTGGTGCCGCGCCTAATAACTGGCGTTCGATTTTTGGCGGCAGCGCGTGGGAAAAAGTGGCTGGCGAAGAGTGCTACTATTTGCACGTTTTTCATAAAAAACAGCCCGACCTGAACTGGGAAAACCCGCAGCTGCGCCAGGAAATCTACGCCATGATTAACTGGTGGCTGGATAAAGGCATCGCCGGTTTTCGCATCGATGCGATTACGTTTATTAAAAAAGATCAGGATTACGCCTCCCTGCCCGCCGACGGCGTCGATGGACTGGCCTCCATTAAAATGAAATCGCGCAACCGTCCGGGAATTGAATGTTTTCTGAACGAGCTGAAAGAACACACCTTCAACCGCCATCGCTGCGTGACGGTGGGCGAAGCGCCCGGCGTGCCTCTGCAGGAGTACGACAGCTATATCGGGCCGGACGGCTATTTCAATATGATCTTCGATTTTCACGCTGCAGATATCGATGTCGAGAACGGCTCGGAGTGGTTTAAGCAGCGCAACTGGCGCGTGAGCGAATTCAAAGAAGCGCTTTTTGCCAGCCAGCGCGCTTTTTGTCAGGCCGGCTGGGGGACGACGTTTATTGAAAACCACGACCAGCCCCGGGCGCTGTCCAAGCTCATCCGCGACGCGGATTACCAAAATGACATCGGTGCCAAAGCGCTGGCCGCGATGTACTTCTTTATGGCCGGAACGCCGTTTATTTACCAGGGCCAGGAGCTGGGAATGAAAAATTTCTGCCGGCAGTCAATTGCGGAATTTGACGATATTTCCAGTCTGGATAACTATCACCGCTCCCTCGCGGAAGGTTTCTCTGAACAGCAGGCGTTAGGCTTTATTAATCAGCGCTCCCGGGACAACTCGCGAACGCCCTTCCCGTGGTCGAATAGCGTCAACGGCGGATTTAATCAGGGTGCGCAGCCCTGGCTGGCGTTTTCTTCAACCGACTTTAGCGTCAATGCGCAAAGCCAGATAAACGATGCGCATTCGGTGTTCGCGTTTTACCAGAAGATGATCGCCTTGCGGAATAAGCACTATCCGCAAGCGCTGATTTATGGGTCATTCGCCGCCGTGGAGGACGTTGACGAGCGTATCGTTGCCTACCAGCGCGCAACACACAACGAACGTTTTATCTCTATCACCAACTTAAGCGCGCAGCATCTGCCTTACACGCTCCCGGCAGGAGAGATTGTACTCAATAATTATGCCGACGCCGACGCCACCCTGAAACCTTATCAAACCATTCTCGTTAAGGAATGAGTTAAATATGAACAAATATAAAAATATCGCCGTTGAGATTGTAAATACCATCGGCAAGGAGAACATTGCTTCCGCCACCCATTGCGCCACCCGTTTACGTTTGCAGGTAAAAGACCGGCAGAAAATCGATGATGATAAAGTCCGTAATATCAGCGAAGTTAAAGGCGTATTTTTCAATTCCGGTCAGTATCAGATAATCCTCGGTACCGGGATCGTTAATAAGGTTTATCAGGCGTTTGTTAACGAATATCAGGTTGCCGAAGTCAGTAAGGATGAAATGACGAAGCAGAGTTCGGGCCGATTACAGCGGGGAATACGCAACTTATCGGACGTTTTTGTGCCAATTGTCCCGGTTCTCGGGGCGACCGGTCTGTTTCTCGGTCTGAAAGGGGTCATTTTTAATGATACCGTGCAGGCGTGGTTTGGCAGCAGCGTCCATCAGGTTCCGGCGGCCCTGCAAACGCTGACCACGGTACTCTGCGATACCGCTTTCGCCTTCCTGGCGGCGTTTATCTGCTGGTCAGCCTTTAAGAAGTTTGGCGGTACGCCGATTATCGGTTTTTTAATCGGCCTGATGCTGGTTTCCCCGGCGCTGCCTAATGCCTATGACGTGGCGTACGGCAATAGCAGCCCGATTTATGTGTTTGGCGCTATTCCGCTGGTGGGCTATCAGGGGTCAATTTTGACCGCACTCATCACCGGTATTATCGGCGCAAAACTGGAAATCTTTTTCCGCCGGGTGATGCCCAACTCGATGGACCTGATTTTCACGCCGTTTATCGTCATTCTGATTGCTGTGGCCATCGCTTTACTGATTTTAGGGCCGCTGGTACATGGGTTTGAACACTACGCCGTGATGGCAATTCAGCAATTTTTGACGCTGCCTGCGGGTATTGGCGGCCTGTTAATCGGCTTTATCTATCCCATTGCCGTAATGACCGGAATGCATCACATGTTTATTATGATTGAAACCTCGCTGATTGCCGGCACCGGGTTTAATCCACTCATTACGGTTTGCGCGATGTACGGTTTTGCCAACGCCGCCGTATGTCTGGCTATTTCACTGAAGGCGAAAAATATCGCGTTTAAAACCGCCGGAATTTCCGCGACCATTACTCAGCTATTAGGCGTCTCGGAACCGGCTTTATTCGGTATCGTGATGCAATCCGGGCTTCGGGCGATAATGGTGATGCTCACCAGCTCGGCGCTGGGGGGCATGATTCTGTCGCTGCTGTCGATAAAAGCGAACTCATACGGTCTGGCGGTCCTGCTGTCGCCGCTAATGTATCTCTACGATCGCTATCAGTTTGTCACCTATATTACCGTGGGACTCGCGGTGTTTATTTTTGCTTTTATTATTACATTCCTTTTTGTCAAAACCGCTAACACCCGCAAAGAGAGCTGAAAATAATACAACCCGAATATTAATTTAGCCTGCGGATAACTATCCCGTTTATTAGCACTGTCATCTGTGCTCTGCACCCGCACGTCCAGAGCACAGCCACTCTTGTACAGGTATAAATGATGAAAGCCTATATGCTTACGCTCTGCGCGCTGGCTTTGCCAGCATCCGCCGCTGCGGCGGATACCACCCTGAATGAAATTAATGCCCGGCTTGAAAGACTTGAGGCCGAATTAAAGCAGTCGCGCATCCAGTTACAGGATGCGACGCGGAAAATAGATCGCGCGGAAAAAAGAGCGGCCAGCGCCGAACAAAACGCGGCGCGCGCGCAAGAAAGACTGCAGGCCGTTGAGCACAGAACCGACCAGGATCTGGCATTAATAAAAAACCAGCCGGCGCAGAATGTCGTCGCGCAGGCGAAGCTTCAGGAAATCACCTTCGGCGGCTACGCGCGCAGCGGCATATTAACAAGCAAGGGCACAACCAGTACCGTCGGGCCTTCCCTGACGCCTGCGGGCAGCACCGGGGGGAGCGTCGGTCGCCTTGGCAATGAGTCGGATACCTATGTGACCGCCGATATTAACTACCGGCGAAAATATGATAACAATAGCCAGCTGCGTTATTACATGAAAATCGCCGAGTGGGATAAAACCTATAATACCGACAGTTCCTTTAACGGCCAGATGAACGTCCGTCAGGCTTTTGTCGAAATGAGCGATATGCCCGCGTTTAGCGGCGCGTTTAAACAGGCGACGCTGTGGGCCGGTAAGCGGGAAGATCGGGATAACTTCGATATTCACTGGCTTGATTCCGATATGATGAATTTAATCGGTACCGGGGCCGGTATTTATGATGTGAATTTCTGGGGAGATATCAAAACCAACCTCGCGGTATATGGCCGTAATTTCAACGATATCGATACGATGGACAACGTTGAATATAACAACATGACCGGCGCGGATAACACGTATATTCAAAACTATACCTTCTCGCTTAATCACCGTCTGGCGAACTGGCAGTGGATGCTCAACGGCCTCTACTCGCAGGACAACGACAAACGCATAAACGATGGTCTGGCGTCGGATAAAGCGGCCTCGCAAGGGTTTAACACCATGCTGGCGTACCACGGCGACAGCTTCTACGGCCTGCGCCCCGGCAGTACGAAAACCGCGCTGCTTTATGGCCGCGCGCTGGGAGCTGAAGTTCGCGGCCCGGGCTCCGACGGTTATTTGATTCAACCGGCATGGACCGTGAAGTTCGCCTCTTACGGTATCACATCACTCACCGACAGGCTGAGCTTCGCGCCGCTGATCGTCGCCCAGAGCAGCAATAATCGCTATATCGATTCTGACCATTACGACTGGGTCACCCTGAACGCAAGAATCATTCAGCAAATTAATCAGAATTTCGCCCTGCAATACGAAACCAGCTATCAGTATATGGATATCGACCCGAAAGGTTTTAACGGCAACAGCGCCGCCAGCGGTAGCTACTACAAGCTGACGTTTGCTCCCACCTTCAAGCTGCAAAACGTAACGGACTTCTTTGAGCGTCCGGAAATCCGCTTTTTTGCCACCTGGATGCGCTGGGACAAATCGCTGGATAACTACTCATCAACGGATACCTTCGGCAGCGCCGGATACCATAGCGCTGGTACGCTGTTCTTCGGCGCCCAGCTCGAAACCTGGTTCTGAAACCGCGTCTCGTCGGCTCATCACAAGGGAGAGGCGCGCCAGCGATTGGCCCTCTTCCACATTTTGAACCACAATTATTGTGCCAGATTTCCGTTACCCGGAAATGAACTATCGTGGAGCTTTTCAACTGGCGGAAGGCCACCGATAACAAATGTGATAACAACAACGGCGGGTCAGTCATTATGAAGAAAATTGCCATTATCGGCGCAGGTCCTACCGGGATTTATACCCTGTTCTCATTGCTTAAACAGGGCGAACCGCTGGACGTGTCAATTTACGAGCAGGCCGAGGAAGCGGGCGTGGGTATGCCCTATAGCGATGAAGAGAATTCGCGCATGATGCTGGCCAATATCGCCAGTATTGAAATCCCTCCTGTACAAAGCACCTATCTTGACTGGCTAAAAGCCCAGAGCCCGTCGCGCCTGGCGCGCTATGGCGTAGAGTATGAAACATTGCACGATCGCCAGTTTTTGCCGCGCATCCTGTTGGGCGAATATTTTCGCGACCAGTTTCTTGCGCTGGTCGAAAAGGCCAGGGAACTGGGATTTAACGTCCAGGTCAATGAGTCCTGTCGGGTCAGCGACCTGCAGGCGACCGAAGAAGGAGTGAGGCTGTGGGTTGAGGAGCAGCCCGTCGCCGAAGTGTTTGACCTCGCGGTGCTTGCCACCGGTCACGTCTGGCCGGATGAAGAAGAGTCAACCCGCACCTGGTTTCCCAGTCCGTGGTCTGGGCTGATGGAAGCCACCATTCCGCCCTGCCGGGTGGGAATTATGGGCACCTCGCTAAGCGGAATTGATGCCGCAATGGCCGTCGCCGTCCAGCACGGTCAGTTTCTCGGTTCCGACGATGAGGCGCTCACCTTCAGGCTCAACGAAACCAGTCAGGCGCTGCACATCGTGCTGATGTCGCGCTCCGGCATTCTTCCGGAAGCGGATTTTTACTGTCCTATTCCCTGGGAGCCGCTGGAAATCGTCACCGACAGCGCGATGGAAAATGCCATCGCCGCGGGGAGCGACGGCCTGCTTGACCGGGTCTTTGCTTTGCTGGCGCAGGAAATTGCCCTGGCCGACCCCCTGTGGAGCGAAAATATCGCCCTTCACAGCCTTAACGCCGATAGCTTCAGCGAAGCGTGGTTTGCTAAACGCCAGCAGCATAACCCTTTCCACTGGGCGATGGATAACCTTGAAGAAGTTGAGCGTAACAAGCGCGCGCGCTACACGGTCCCCTGGCGCTACGTTATTCTGCGGCTGCATGAAGCCGTTCAGGCGATGGTGCCCCACCTTAATGACCGCGACCGGGAGCGATTCAAAAACGGCCTTGCCCGGGTCTTTATTGACTGCTATGCCGCCATTCCTTCGGAGTCTATCCGCCGACTGCTGGCGCTGCGCGAAGCGGGCGCGATCGGCATTCTCGCCTTAGGGCATGATTATGATATGGCGGTGCAGCAGGAGAAGACGGTGATTACCAGCGGGCAAAATCGCTATACGTTTGACGTGTTTATTGATGCGAGGGGGCAAAAAGCGCTGAAAAATAAAGATCTCCCCTTCCCGCATTTGAGGGAGCAACTGATGGCGACGGGCGAAGAGATCCCGGAGGTTGGCGACGACTATACGTTAAGAGAGCCGCCCGTAGCGCGCGGGCGTATCGCCTTCGCCGCAATCCCCTGGCTGATGCACGACCAGCCTTTCGTTCAGGGGATTACCGCCTGCGCGGAGATCGGCGCAGCAATAGCCAGGGCGATATCGCAGCCGGCGAGCCGCTCACGCCTACGTTTAGCGCCATTCGATCTTTAAGAAAGAGAACTAGCCGCCCGTTAACGGCGGCTAGTTTTAGCGTTTTTCAGGTTGGGGATGCCAGGGATCTTCTTTATGATCTTCGCTGTCGTCTCTTTTACGCGGAACTTCACCCTGCTCGCGCGGATCCTCTTTCGACGGATGACGACCGCGTTTATCCGGGTCGGCTGGATGCTGTACGGACATCAATTCCTCCTGTTTGCAAGGTTATTTCTGGATCCGGTCGACCCGCACCACTGGCGGCGTCATTTTCTTATCGAGACTGCCGTTAATGCTGATCATCTGATCGGGCTTCACTTCCCGGCCATCAAAAACTGCCGCGGGAATAATGACCCCTATGGTGTCGGTTTTATCGCGGAAGCTGTAGCGGTCATCACCCTGCTGCTCGATAAGATTGCCGCGTAATGAGATGGTGGCCCCATCATGCATTTCCATGGCCTGGCGCACGGTCATGATTCGCCCGTCCTCGGTCCCACGATAGCCATCATCAATCTTGTGCGGCGGCGGCGGCGCAGCGTCTTTTTTAAACCCGCCATCATCCGCGGCAAAAACGCCCTGAGCCATCAACGAACAAAAAATAACTGGCAGTAACTTTTTCATCAACAACACCTCCGGCGTATTTTCATCTTGTCTTAATAAGTCTGGGTGCTGATGTTCATTTTCACAAGCTAATGGCTAATGAATCGTCTGAGAAATATATTTCCTGGCGCGACAGGCGGAGAAAATATTACCGCCAGGCCGCAATAAAATGCGCTAAATATACCGTCAGGCTTGCGATAGAATAATCCTAAAATACTAAACGCCTCTACCGCCTCACATTTCGAAAAGTTTCCCGGCAATCAGTAAATTACCGTTCAGAGATGAACGTAAGCGCAAAAATTATAAAAACGAATCCGTTCGATTATTCGTCAATCATCCACGACAGGCTGACCTGGCAACTACGCTTAATCTTTTAACACGAGGAGGTCAGTATGAGCGAGAACGCTAACAATACCGCGAAGTATCCCCGTCCCCCCTTTGTTGACCAGCCGCAATCGCCGCCGGGTCTTGCCGAAGAGATGAAGCCGCAGCCGGATCACGGCGAACTGAGCTACGTCGGTTCCGGTCGGCTGGCAGGTAAGCGCGCGCTGATCACCGGCGGTGATTCCGGCATTGGGCGCGCGGTAGCGATCGCCTTCGCCCGCGAGGGCGCCGACGTGGCGATCAACTATCTGCCGGAAGAGGAGTCCGATGCTGAAACCGTGATTGCCCTGATTGAGGCCGAAGGGCGTAAAGCCGTAGCGATTCCGGGCGATGTGCGCGATGAAGCCTTCTGTGAATCCCTGGTCGAGCAGGCCGCCAGCCAACTCGGCGGACTGGATATTCTGGTCAATAACGCCGGACGCCAGCAATATTGCGAGTCGCTGGAAGAGTTAACCACCGCCGACTTTGACGCCACCTTTAAAACCAACGTTTATGCGGCCTTCTGGATCACCAAAGCCGCCCTGCGTCATCTTAAAGAACACAGCGTAATTATTAACACCTCATCCGTGCAGGCCTTTAAGCCGAGCCCCATCCTGCTGGACTACGCGCAAACCAAAGCCTGCCTGGTGGCATTCACGAAGTCGCTGGCTAAACAGCTGGGGCCGAAAGGTATCCGGGTGAACGCGGTCGCGCCCGGCCCTTACTGGACGGTGCTGCAGTCAAGCGGCGGCCAGCCGGATGAAAAAGTGCGTCAGTTCGGCGCCGATACGCCGCTGGGCCGTCCAGGGCAACCGGTGGAGATCGCGCCGCTGTACGTTACCCTTGCCTCTGATGCCTGCTCCTTCACCTCCGGCCAGGTGTGGTGCTCCGACGGCGGCGACGGCGTGCTGTAACCCGTTGCGGCGGCGGACCTCTCAGCGGCCCGCCGTCGTGCGCAGACAGTCGAGATACTTCTGCGCTGAATCCAGTACGATCTGACGGGCATTTTTGGTGATGTTCTGCCCTTCGAAGGCGCCATACAGCGCACCGAAGGGTGCATCGCCCAAACGCTCAACGATAATCTCGACGCTGGGGGCCGCCAAAGGCAGCAGATTAGGATAGCTCCACATAAAAGAAACAGCGCGTGCGCCCGGCGTGACCTGGATAATATCTCCCGCCAGCATAATACCTCCCTCTTTTGCCCAGTGCAGAACGGTTCCCCCGGCGAAATGCCCACCCAGGCGCAGCAACCGTACCGACGGAAGGATCTCCAGCGCATCCCCTTCCCATAATGTGATGGCAGGGCTATCGCGCATGATCCATTCGCGATCGCTGGCATGAAGATAAATGCGCGCATCAAAGGCTGCTGCCCAGTCCTGCATCGTGGTGTAGTAGTGAGGATGAGAAATGGCGATCGCTTTTATTCCGCCAAGCGCGGTAATCAGCGTTTTGCTGGCGGCATCAAGATTAGCGATGCAGTCCCACAGGATATTCCCCTGCGGCGTGAGCAGCAGAAAAGCGCGCTGATCGATAGCAAATTTCGGTACCGTCCTGAAACTCAACAGCCGTTCGTTATGCTGCTGCCATTTATTCATATGCGTCGCGATCAGATCGTCAGGTTTAATCCAGGCCTGTCCGCTGGCCGGGACGTACTGGCGTTCATCCTCACAGATACGACAATGGTTCAGGGTATTGCCGCGATCGTCGTAAGACGTACCGCAGGTTGCGCACAGCGTAATCATCACATCTCCTTCAGAATCATTCAGGAAGTCGTAATGAGTATGGCAGACGGGAAATTTATGGCAGGAAGGCGGGCTTCGCAGGGCTTCCGTGCCCTGAGAGGAATTTATTCGAAATAGACGTCAGGGTTTTCCGACAGCGACACGAAGGTTTTGCTGTTTTTATCCAGCGCGCGAATGTCGCCGCTTTCAATATCGTAGAACCAGCCGTGCAGACGCAACGTGCTGTCGCGCAGGCCGACGGCAACGGAGGGGTGGGTTTTAATATTGTTCAGCTGGGCGATGACGTTTTCCTGCACCATACCGTTGACTTTATCGGTCTCGTTAGCCCAGGTTTTCTTCTCCACGACGGCCTTCGCCGCGTCGGAGTAGCGCAGCCAGTGAGACACGGCAGGCATCGGCTCCAGACACTGGCAGGTGGCGATGGCTTTCATCGCGCCGCAGTTAGAGTGGCCGCAGATGACGATATCGGTCACGCCCAGCGCGACGACGGCGTACTCGATTGTCGCGGAAACCCCGCCCGGTTCAGGGCCAAATGAGGGGACGATATTCCCGGCGTTACGGATCACAAACAGCTGACCCGGCTCCTGCTGAGTCACCAGCTCCGGGACCAGACGGCTATCGGAACAGGAGATAAACAGCGCTTTGGGATTCTGGCTGGATGCCAGGCTGCGGAAGAGTTCTTTACGTTGCGGGAAGATCTCTTTCTGGAAGTTGAGGAAGCCCTCAATGATATGTTGCATAGCAGTGTCTCTTTTCTCTGTTTTAATGACGATATGACAAAGATCACATTTAGCCAGTTTATCACTGACGCGCGAAATGGGAATCGTTATTCGAGGATGAGATAAAACATCGTCCCGCAAAGCCTGGTGACAGCGCGGTAAAGATTGTTTATTTTTTTACAGAGAAAACATTGATGAGCCGGAGCCCCATGCGACTTTAGCGCTCAACATCAACCAGGAGCGCTTATGTTCTTATCCAGCCTGATGGCCATTGCCGCGGTTCTCATTATGGGCGTTATCAGCCCCGGTCCAAGCTTTATTTACGTGGCCCGCAACGCCGTTGCGCGCTCGCGGGTGCACGGTCTGGTCACCGCGCTGGGAACCGGCGCGGGGGCGGCTATCTTTTCGATAATGGCCATGATGGGGCTGCAAAAAGTGCTGACGGCGGTGCCGGAAATGTTCATCGGCCTGAAGGTTGCGGGTGGCCTGTATCTGCTGTGGCTGGGTTATAAAATTTACCGCGGCGCGGCGCAGCCGATGGATTTTGCCGCAGGCGGCATGGCGGCGGAACATTCACTATTGAAAACCTTCCGCGATGGCCTTTATACCCAGCTCAGCAACCCGAAAACGGCGCTGGTATTCGCCTCTATCTTTACCGCCCTGCTGCCGGAACGCATCCCGTTGGCCTTTTACTATATCGTGCCGCTGATGAGCTTCCTGATCGACGTCAGCTGGTATTCGCTGGTGGCGCTGGTGCTCTCTTCCGCCCGCCCGCGCAGCGTCTATCTGCGCATGAAGCGTAAGATTGATATCGTCACCGCCACGGTACTGGGCGCGCTCGGCCTGCGCCTGATTGCCACTTCGCTGTCAAAGTAGGCCAACATACCGTTTAAACGGTATAAATACGGATGTCGTGCTCGCTGAACGCGTCGCGATATTCCCGGCTGATATTTTCCTCCACGACCAGTACGTCAATGGCGCTGCTCTCGACCACCACGAAGCGCGCCACCGCCGGGATCTTATCGGAGGTCAGGCCGACAATAATTTCGCTGCACTGTTTAATGACCGCTTTTTTAAATTCGCAGTCGGGATAGTCAAAGCCCGTCAAGCCCGACTCAGGCGCCATGGCGCAGCCGCCGATAAACCCCTGATCGAAAAGCATACCCTGAATCTGCGCCACGGCGGAGGCCCCCACGCAGCCGCCGGTGGCGCGTTGGATCTGCCCGCCAAGCATCACGACGTCATACAGCGGTTTTTTGAGCAATACGGCAGCGATCTCGGGGGAGTTGGTGACCACCGTTAGCGCCAACTCCGCCGGTAGCGCCTCCGCCATCGCCAGATTGGTGGTGCCGGTATCAATGAATATGCAGCCGCCGGGCTTCACCAGCTTTGCGCATTTCTGCGCGATTCTGCTTTTTGTCGCCGTATTTTTCTCTTTGCGCGCGCTGTAGTCACCGGCTTCAGGCAGGGTCATCACCGCGCCGCCGTAGACCTTTTTGCAGTATCCCTCGCGGCTAAGCTCATGTAAATCACGGCGAATCGTATGCTCGGAGACGTTCAGACGACTGGCCAGTTCGGCGCAAACCACTCTGCCGTTCTCCTGGAGGATCTGGCAAATAAGCGCTTGTCGTTGTTTAGGAAAAGCAGCATAATCGAGCAAAAAATAACTCCTGAAAGATTGTTCATCGAGCAATAAAGTGCATAATCGTGCATTCGTGCCCTGACTGTCAACACACCCTATATCGAGGTTTGCCATGAAAATTGCCCATATCGCCCTTTGGACCCGTCAGCTTGAGCAACAGGCCCGCTTCTGGGTAGCCTTCTTCGACGGTGAGATAGATGAGAAGTACTGCAGTCAGACCAACCCGGGGTTTGAATCCTTTTTTGTCAGGATCGGCGATGATATTGCCATTGAGCTGATGACCAAGCCGGGATTGACTGCGCTGACGGCGGATAATAACCACACCGGCTGGGTGCACCTGGCGATAACCGTTGGCGGCGCGGAGAACGTCGACAGGCTGGCAAAACGCGCCGCTGAGCAGGATATTCTGGTTTCTGCGCCGCGGACCACCGGTGATGGCTATTATGAAGCGGTGATTAAAGACCCCGATGGCAACCTGATTGAAATCGTCGCATAGTGTCAGACAGTGATTCAACAGGAGACGCCCGTGGCCAACTATCACGTCATTGACAAACAAACCTGGCCGCGAAAAGATCATTTTGATTTTTATCGCGGTTTTGCCAATCCCAGCTTTAATCTCTGCGTTCCTGTCGAGGCGCAGCGGCTATATGAGTGCGCGAAAGATCGCGGCGTCTCGTTTTTCCAGCTGGCCCTCTTCGCCCTTGTGCGCGCGGCGAACGAGGTGCCGCAGCTTAAACAGCGGCTGCTGGGCGACGATATTATCGAATATGACCAGCTGGCGGTGATGACGCCAGTGATGACCGCCCAGGAAGGTTTTCGCCAGGTCTGGTGCGAGAATGCCGCCGATTTTGCCGCCTTCAGCCAGGCCGCCACGCCACATATCGAGGCGGCAAAACACACCGCGCCAGCGCCGCTTATCGTCAACGGCGAAAATTTCTTCTGCGCCAGCTGCCTGCCGTGGCTGCATTTCAGCGCCATGACTCACGCTGAGTATTACGTTGGCGCGTCGGTGCCCGCCCTCACCTGGGGCAAGCTGAAAAACGGTATTATTCCGGTCGCGGGCAAATTCAATCACGCCTTTGTCGACGGCCTGCACGCCAGCCGTTTTTTTGCCCGCGTCGAAGAAAATTTTGCTCAACCGGAGATCCTCTGGCAGGCGCGATAATTCCCCGCCATCCCTCAACGACACTCGAGCCCCGGTAAGCCGGGGCCGAAACGCCTGCATGACTCCCGGCCTGTTCACTCTGCCCACTGTTGCAAATCCAACACGCTGATTCATTCTGCGTTGCAATTGCAGCAGTACGAGCACGTACCAAAAAAGCTAACTTGCTGTTTAATAAACATTAAATAAGAAACGCGTTCTGGCATAGCCTTTGCTTTAACAGTTATATAACCCACTGGAATTATTAGGCATTTACTTAGCTATTTTTAGCATATGCCGTTTGTTAACCATGAGAGTGACTATGCCCGACGAAAAACAGACCCTTCACTATTGCCGCCAGACGCCAAAGGCATACGTTATCCGCAGCGATGACGAAGCCATCGCCATCGCCCATGAAATCGCGGCGGTACTGCAGCCCGGCGCGGCGCAACGCGATCGCAGCGGCAGCGTGCCGCCGGAGATTATCGATACCTACTCCAATAGCGGCCTGTGGGGTATCACCGTCCCGCGGCAATGGGGCGGAGCCGAGGTATCCGCCGCCACGCTGGCCCAGGTGATAGCGATTATTTCCGCCGCCGACCCGTCGCTGGGGCAAATTCCCCAGAACCATTACTGTCTTCTGGAGGATATCCGTCTGCAGGGCAGCGAAGAGCAGCAGGCATTTTTCTTCGCTCAGGTGCTGCAAGGCTATCGCTTTGCCAACGCGCTTTCTGAAACCGGCGGCAAGACGGTACTCGATATCCGCACTCGCCTGGAGGCCAGCGAACGCGGTCTGCACATCACCGGTCGAAAAGGCTACTGCACCGGTTCGCTCTACGCCCACTGGATCGGCATTCTGGCGCTCGATGCAGAGAATAACGCTCAGCTGGCGTTTGTGCCGCGCGAATCGGCTGGGCTGACGGTCATCGACGACTGGGCCTGCCTCGGCCAGCGTACCACCGCCAGCGGAACGGTCCTGGCGGAGAATCTTGTCGTCGAGCCTTTCCACCTGTTCCCGACCTGGAAATCCTACGCGACGCCAACCCTTGCCGGGCCGTTTGCCCAGCTCACCACCGCCGCTATCGACCTGGGGATTGCCCGCGCGGCGCTTAACGACACGGTGAACTTTGTCAGCCAGTTTGCTCGCCCGTGGATCGATGCCGGCGTGGAGCGGGCCAGCGAAGACCCGCTGACTATCTACCATATTGGCCAGCTTGACAGCCGGCTGGCCGCCGCCGATGCGCTGCTGGAGCGGGCCGGCAAAGTGCTCGATCGCTATAAATACGCACTGAGCGAGGATAACGTTGCTCAGGCGTCTATCGCCGTGGCGCGCGCCAAGGTCTTTACCACCGAAGCGGCGCTGGAAGCCGCCAGCCGCCTGTTTGAGCTTAGCGGCACCCGCTCAACCAGCATCGCCCTCAATCTTGATCGCCACTGGCGCAACGGCCGCGTCCACACCCTGCACGATCCGGTGCGCTGGAAATATCAGCTGCTGGGCAACTGGGTGCTGAACGGCATTCCTCCACAACGCCATGACTGGAACTGAGATGAACGGCGCGCTGGCTTTTTTTGCTGATATCGACTGGAGCGACGTGGCGCAGGCCAGTCTCGATACCTTGACCATGCTGGGCTGGTCGCTGGGGTTTACCGTGCTGATTGGCCTACCGCTGGGAATTGTGCTCTATCTCAGCGGCCAGCCTCGCCTGCTCCATGCTCCGCGCCTCTATCGCCTGCTGTCGCTGGGGGTCAACGTTCTGCGCTCGCTGCCCTTCATCATTTTATTGATTGTGATGATCCCGGTGACGACGCTGATTACCGGCACCTCGCTGGGCGTTGAAGGCACCATTCCGCCGCTGGTTGTCGGCTGCGCGCCTTTCTTTGCCCGGCTGGTTGAGACCGCGCTGCGCGAGGTGGAGCACGGTCTGGTGGAGGCCAGTTGGTCGATGGGCGGCAACACCTGGCAGCTAATCTGGCACACCCTGCTGCCGGAGTCGCGCGCCGGGCTTATTGCCGCCGTGACCGTGACCGCGATTTTACTGGTCGATTATACCTCCATGGCGGGGGTCATCGGCGGCGGCGGGCTGGGCGACCTGGCCATCCGCTTTGGCTATCAGCGCTTCCAGACGGACGTGATGGTGATAACCGTTCTGCTGCTGATTGCTCTGGTGCAGATAGTACAGATGAGCGGCGATCGTCTGGTGAAGGCGATGAGCCGCAAATAACAATAGCTTCAGGAATAAGACAATGAAAAAAACAACACTCGCAGCCGGGCTCCTGGCCCTCTTCGCTTTATCCGCCAGCGCCAACGAGACGCTGACCGTGGGCGCGACGCCGGTCCCCCATGCCGAAATTCTCGAGTTCGTGAAGCCCGAGCTGGCGAAACAGGGGGTCGATCTGAAAATTAAAGTTTTTAACGACTTTATCCAGCCTAACCAGCAGCTGGCGGAGAAAAATCTCGACGCCAACTACTACCAGTACCGCCCTTTCCTCGATAACTACAACCAGACCCGCCACACCCATCTGCTGCCGGTGGTCGGCGTGCATATTGAACCGTTTGGCGCTTATTCGAGCAAATATAAAACAATCAAAGAGGTACCGGATGGTGCCACCGTTGCCATCCCGAACGATCCGGTGAATACCGGTCGCGCGCTGGTGATGCTCAGCAATGCCGGGCTGATTACCCTGAAAAACCCGCGCGATCCGCAGTCGGCGACCAAAGATATCACCGCTAATCCGCACCGTTTTAAAATTCGCGAGCTGGAAGGCGCGATGCTGGCGCGGGCGGTGAATCAGGTCGATCTGGCGTTTATCTTCGCCAACTATGCGCTGGAGGCCGGAATTGATACCGACAAGGCGCTGCTGGTGGAAAAAGGCAGCGACCTGTACGTCGAGTATCTGGTGGCGCGTCCCGACAACATCAACGATCCCGGCATTCAGAAGCTGGCGAAAGCCCTGAACTCAGACCGCGTGCGCAGCTTCATTCTCACCCGCTATAAAGGCAAAATCCTGCCCGGTTTTTAATCGCCGGATGTTCATCGGCAGCCTGCAGGCTGCCGTTTAATTTCGTTAACAGAGCCGCCATCGTGACGCAAAAACCCAACGCCACAACGCATATTCAGTTGAGCCAGATAAGTAAAGCCTACCCCAACGGCGTGCAGGCGCTGCGGGATATTAATCTGCAGATCGCTCAGGGAGAAATCTTCGGCATTATTGGCCGCAGCGGCGCCGGAAAATCAACCCTGCTGCGCCTGTTCAACCGCCTGGAAAACGCCGACAGCGGTGAGATTACCATTCACGGCGAACATACTCGGCACTACTCCCGCAGCCAGCTGCGCGACCTGCGCCGGCGGGTCGCGATGATCTTTCAGCACTTTAATTTAATGGCGACCAAAACGGTGGCGCAGAACGTTGAGCTGCCGCTGAAAATGGCCGGGGTACCGCGGGCGGAAAGGCAGAAACGGGTTGCGGAGATCCTGGCGCTTGTCGGCCTCAGCGATCTGCGCGACAGCTGGCCGGCTAAGCTTTCCGGTGGCCAGAAGCAGCGCACCGGTATCGCCCGTGCGCTGGTCACGCAGCCGGAGATCCTGCTGTGTGACGAAGCCACCTCAGCCCTCGACCCGGAAAATACCCTTGCAGTACTAAAACTCCTTAAAGAGATCAACCAGCGCCTTGGTTTGACCATCGTGCTGATCACCCATGAGATGGACGTCATTCGCACCCTCTGCGACCGGGTCGCGGTGCTTGAGCACGGAGAAATTATCGAACAGGGCGAGGTGTGGCGAGTATTTGGTCATCCCGGACATGCTGTCACGCAAAGCCTGCTCGGCACGCTCCATCATGACCGTGCGGAAGAACGACTCTCGCTGAGCGAAAACCAGCAGCTGGTCACGCTGCATTTTGACGGCAGCAGCGGGCAGGAACCGGATTTACAGCGCATCGCCGCGTTGCTGGGCGCCGATGCCCGCCTGTTATACGGCAGCTGCGAGCAGATTCAGGGACGAGTGATTGGCCAGCTGCGGATACGCCTGGCGAAGCCGCTGGCCAATCCTCATTTACAGCAGCATGCCGGCTGGGTGGCTGACCGCTTAACCCTTTCCGGCGATACGGCAGCGGAGAATGCTGGCGTTTAGCGCAAAAGTGGCAGATTAATACTGAATTATTGCTAATGCTAAATTGCTATAAGCCATAGCCTTTCGGTGTTAGACAGGGCGCTAAGCGCCTCTTATCTTTCGTCATGATTTGTAAATACACTACGCAATTCTTTGATGAGGGAGCACTTTTGTCCAGACTACTGCACGGGTTAAAAACCAAACAGACGCGGTTCGCGCTTGCTCTGAAAATCGCGTTGCTCGGCGGCGCGGTGGCATTTTCTTCTGTCGCCATCGCCGACGAGATCTTAAAAGAAGGGATCACCCCGGCCAGCGATGCCAGCCAGATCCCCGCAGCGGCAAAGCTGCGTAAAGATACCGTCGTGGCCGGCATTTCCGAGCCACAGGGCATTTTTAACCCCTACTTCTTCGTCAACGGCTGGGATGAAAACGTCACCAACGTGATCTTCTCCCGCCTGATCGACTGGGACAGCCACGGCAAACTGGTGCCGGGTCTCGCCGAAAGCTGGACGGTCAGACCGGACAACAAGGTCTACACCATCAAGCTGCGACCCAATCTGACCTTTAGCGACGGCTCGCCGCTGACGGCTGACGATGTCGCCTTTACCCTCACCGTGCTGCTGGACCCGAAATACGACGGCGATACCGATATTACGCTCGCCAATATCGCCGGCGGCGCGGAGTACAAAGCGGCGAAAGCCGATAGTGTCAGCGGTCTGAAAGTGCTGGATCCCTTGACGCTCCAGGTGACCACCACCCAGCCGGGCGCGACGACGTTGGCAAAAATTGGCGGTCCGGTACTCTCCAGAGCGTATTACGGCAAAGGCTACCAGCGCGGCAATCTCGATTATCTGCGCACCCTGCACGGCAAACCGCTGGGCAACGGCCCTTACGTTTATGACAAATATATCCCCGGCCAGGAGATTCGTTTCCACGCCAACAGCCATTTTTATCGCGGTACGCCCCCCACTCCGCGCTTTATCTATCGCGTGACCAACCCGGCGACCAACTTTCAGCTCTTCCAGACGGGCGAAACCGACTACGACGCCTTTACCTCGCGTCCGGACGATATCGAACAGCTGAAAATGCTCGGCTTTGCCAACATCAATCTTTACGGCTCCAGCGACTACAGCCAGGTGGAGTTTAACGTCCGCCGCCCGGCGCTGAAGGACATCAAGGTACGCCAGGCGCTGATTTACGGCCTCGATCGCCAGAAGCTGATTGATGTGGTCTACCAGGGCTACGGTAAAGTAGCGATTGAGCCTATCGCGCCAATCTCCTGGGCCTGGAACGCCGACGGAGTGAACCCGTATCACTATGACCCGGCGCAGGCGAAGAAGCTGCTGGACGATGCCGGCTGGAAACCGGGACCGGACGGTATCCGCGTCAAAGAGGGCAAACGCCTGGAGTTAACCCTGCTGGTGAGTAAGAAAGTGCTTAACGATGCGCTGATCCCCATCGCCAAAGAGAACTGGCAGCAGATTGGCGTCCTGTTAAAACCGCAGGTCGTCGATTTCAACGCCCTGATGGCGCAGCGTAAGTCGGGTAATTACGATCTGGCGTCGTTCAGCACCAGCACCCTTAACGACCCGCATGATGGCGTGTGGGATTTTTACAGCGCGGAAGCGAAAGAGTCCGGCTATAACAATCCGCAGGTCGATAAGCTGATTACCGAAGGTAACTCGGTGCTCGACGTTGAGAAACGCAAGCCTATCTACCACCAGCTGTATCAGGTACTGGCGCAGGACCCGCCGGTGATCCTTCTCGGCTACCGCGAAATTCTCTCGGCGAGCAGCGCCCGGGTCAGCGGCTTCAAACCGGATATCTACAACGGCCTGACCGGCAGCCTGCCGGATGTTAAAATCGTTAAGTAAATCCCCAGCCGCCGGGATGTCCGGCGGCTGACGTGAGAATGCCATGAGAAATTTCATCCTGAGACGGCTGCTGCAAACGCTGCCGATGCTGCTGCTGGCTTCATTCATTATCTTTATGCTGTTTGCCAAAACGCCGGGCGATTTTATCGACGGCAATATCACCCTCACCGCCGCCCGCGCCGCCGAACTGAAGGCGATTTACGGTCTGGACCAGCCGTTATTCACCCGCTATATCCATTGGCTTGGCCAGCTGCTGCGCGGCGATCTTGGGTTCTCGCTGCAGTACCAGATTCCGGTCAGCCAGCTGCTTAACCAGTACATCTGGAACTCCTTCCTGCTGGCCAGCGTGGCGCTGGTGTTCTACTGGGGGATTGGTCTGACGGTCGGCGCAATCTCGGCGTTGAAGCCCAACTCGCTGTTCGATCATCTGGTGAGCGTCGCGGTCTTCGCCGCCATGTCGTTCCCGACCTTTTTCCTCTGTCTGCTGCTGATCAAGTGGTTCGCCGTCGACCTGCACTGGCTGCCGGTTGGCGGCATGACCCGTACCGGCAGTGACGACAGCGGCTGGGGCTATGTGCTACAGGTTGCCGCCCATCTGGTGCTGCCGGTGCTGGCGCTGGTGATGCTCCAGGCAGGTAGCCTGACCCGCTATTTTCGCGCCAGCATGCTCGAGGTGGTGAAAATGGATTTTATCCGCACCGCCCGCGCTAAAGGGCTACGCGAACGCACGGTTATCCTGAAGCACGCCTTGCGGAACGCCCTGCTGCCGATCATTACCCTGCTCGGCTTCGAGCTGCCGGGGCTGTTTTCCGGGGCGATCATCACCGAAAAAGTATTTAACTGGCCCGGGGCTGGACATATTCATATTGATTCGCTGGCCGCCCGCGACTACCCGGTGTTAATGGGATTCACCCTGTTTCTGGCGGTGCTCACCATTCTTGGCAATCTGCTTGCCGATGTGCTTTACGCGTGGGTCGACCCGCGCATTCGCGTGAGGTCCTGATGCTCAGCTCCCTGTTCTCTTCCAACCGACGCCTGCGCGACGCGGAAATTCCGGCGCTGGCGCAGGTTACGCCGTCCCCCTGGCGTCAGGCCTGGCAGGCGCTGCGTCACAATCGTCTGGCGATGCTGTGCCTGCTGCTGCTGGTTATCATGGCCCTCTGGTGCACGCTGGGGCCGCTGTGGTCGCCGTGGAAGGACGATGCTACCGACGCGCTGATGATCAACAAGCCACCCGGCGCGCAGCACTGGCTGGGTACCGATTTTCTCGGTCGCGATATTTACACCCGCCTGCTACTGGCCGGACGCATTTCGCTGATTATCGGCCTGCTGACCATGCTGCTGTCGGTCACCCTTGGCTATCTGCTCGGCGCGCTGTCGGGCTACGCCGGCGGCCTGACCGATAAACTCATCATGCGTTTTGCCGATCTGGTGATGACCATCCCCGGCCTGCCGCTGCTGATTGTCGCGGGAGCGATGCTCTCCGAGCTCGATTTCTCGCCGGATTCACGCATCTATATGGTGGTAGTTATGCTGAGCCTGCTGGAGTGGCCGAAGCTTGCCCGGCTGGTACGAGGGCAGTGCCTCTCCCTGCGCGAGCGCGACTTTATGCTGGCGACCCAGGTGCTGGGCTTGTCGGCGCGGCGCCGTCTGTTTGGTCATCTGCTGCCGAATACGGTACCGATTCTGGTGGTGATGGCGACGATGGCGGTGGCTAACGCTATTCTCAGCGAGTCTGCACTTAGCTACCTCGGGCTTGGCGTTGTGCCGCCGACGCCGTCGTGGGGCAATATGATGGACGCCGCTAACAGCCTGATCGATTTTCAGCGCCGCCCCTGGCTATGGATGCCGCCGGGGATCGCCATTTTTATCACCGTCATTGCCATCAACGTGCTGGGCGATGGCCTGCGCGACGCCATGGACCCCAAAATGAAACAGAGGCTGAAATGAGTCGCGCATTAATTACCTTTAATCAACTTTCGGTCTCTTTTGCCGCCGACAAAGGCCGGGTACGCGCGGTGCAGGAGGTGTCGTTCACTATCCGCGCCGGGCAGACCGTTGGCGTCGTCGGCGAATCCGGCTGCGGTAAAAGCGTTACCGCCATGTCATTAATGGGCCTGCTGCCGCCGCAGGCGGCGCGCATTGACGGTGGGGAGATACTTTTCGAGGATCAGGATCTGCTGCGGCTGAAAAATGCCCATATGGCCGATCTACGCGGCAATCAGCTGGCGATGATTTTTCAGGAACCGATGAGCGCCCTTAATCCGGTACTCACCGTCGGCGAGCAGCTGTGCGAGCCGCTTATTCGCCACCGCGGCGAGTCGCCGAAGATCGCATGGCAGCACGCTATCCAGCTTCTGGCTGATGTTGGACTAGCGCGCGCGGATAGCCTGATGGCCAGCTATCCACACCAGCTTTCCGGCGGCATGCTGCAGCGGGTGATGATCGCCATGGCGCTGAGCTGCCAACCGAAGCTGCTGATTGCCGATGAGCCGACGACCGCGCTGGACGTCACCGTGCAGGCGCAGATCCTGCGACTGCTGCGCGACCAGGCGCGAGCCAACCGGATGGCGATGATGCTGATTACTCACGATCTCGGGGTTATCGCGCAGATGGCCGAACACGTGGTGGTGATGTACGCCGGGCGTATCGTTGAGCAAGGTGCGACAGCCGCCATTTTGCGTAACCCGCAGCATCCCTATACCCAGGGGCTGATCGCCTCGCGCCCTGTGCCGGGGGAGCGGCGGCGACGCCTCTACTCAATCCCCGGTCAGGTACCGGACCTCGCCGCCCTTCCCGCCGGATGCGCCTTCGCCGAGCGCTGCGCAAAAGCCACCGCGCGCTGCCGACAGAGCATTCCGCCGCTATCGGGGCATAACCGGCAGGCCGCCTGCTTTTACATTGAACTTTCGGAGTCCGTGGCATGAATCATGAATACGTGATTGAAGTGGATGGGCTAAAAAAACACTTCCCGCTACGCGATGGGCTATTCGGCCAGCAGACCGGCGTGCTGCGGGCCGTGGATGGCGTGAGCTTTAAGATTCGCCGGGGCACGATTTTTGGCCTGGTAGGCGAATCCGGCAGCGGGAAAACCACCGTTGGCCGCACGCTGCTGGGGCTATACGAGAAGACCGCCGGCAGCGTGAAGTTTCGCGGCCAGGAGCTTGCCGAACTGTCGCCGCAGGCGATGCGCGCGCTGCGGCCTAAAATCCAGCTGGTTTTTCAGGACCCCTACAGTTCATTAAACCCGCGCATACGCATTGGCGTCGCCATCGGCGAGGCGATGCTGGAACATAAACTCTGTCGCCGGGCGGAGCTGTATGACAAAACCCTTGAGGTGATGCGCATCTGCGGACTGTCTCCGCAGCATTACAACCGCTTCCCGCACGAATTTTCCGGCGGCCAGCGTCAGCGCATCGGCATTGCCCGTGCGCTGATCTTAAACCCGGATTTTATTATTGCCGATGAACCGATTTCAGCCCTCGATGTGTCGATTCAGGCGCAGATTATCAATCTGTTTTCCGACCTGCGCGACGACCATGGGGTGACGTTTTTGTTTATCTCCCACGATCTGGGGGTAGTAGAGCATCTGTGCGATGACGTAGCGGTAATGTATCTCGGTCAGTTAGTAGAGACCGCCAGCCGCGATGCGCTATTCAGCAGCCCCCTGCACCCCTACACCCGGGCGCTGCTGGCGGCGGTACCGACCCTCGATCCGGACAGCGAGCCGGTCGCGGCGCTACTAGGTGAAATTCCCGACCCGTCCCGGCCCCCTTCCGGCTGTCGTTTTTCCTCGCGCTGCCCGCAGGCCAGCGACCGCTGCCGCCGTGATATTCCACTTCTAAGGGAGGTTGCCGACGGCCACCTCGTCGCCTGTCACGCGGTTTAGCGCCGGGTAATCTTCAGAGCATAAAAAAACCGCCCCCACGCAGGGGCGGTTAGTTGCGTAAGAACGAACCGGCTGCGGCTACTCTTCCAGCGCGAAGGCAATAATATCATCGCCCACGTCCGGCGAGTGGCTGGCGCCCCCGGCGGAGATCACCACGTACTCTTTACCGCTTTTCGGTGATTTATAGATCAGCGGAGCCGCCACTGCCCCTACCGGCAGACGAGCGCGCCATAGCTCTTTACCGGTAGCGGAATCCAGCGCGCGCAGGTAGTTATCCTGGGTACCGGCGAAGAATACCAGTCCGGAAGCCGTGGACGTTGGGCCGCCCAGCGTCGGCATACCCAGCGGGATATGCATGTGCGTTTTCAGCCCCAGCGGACCGGTATCTTCTACCGATCCCATCGGTACCTGCCACATCAGCTGGCGGGTATTGAGGTCGATGGCGCTCATGGTGCCAAACGGCGGCGTATTACAGGGAACGCCCAGCGCCGACTGCAAGATATCAATCCGCACGCCGCCGTATGGCCCGGCAATTTGCGGACGCACGGTCCCCATAAAGCCGGGCACCTCGTCGGTGGAGACTTTGTATTTCGCCATATCCTCTTTGCGCACCAGCGACATTCTCAGCGGCATCCGCATATCATTGACGAACAGCGTTCCTGTGCGCTCATCGATAGTGATACCGCCCCAGTTCATGCCGCCCAGCAGGCTCGGCCATTCGATGTACGGCTTCTCTGACGGCGGCGTGTACATACCCAGATAAGTCGACGCTTTGAAGTCGATACGGCACATCAGCTGATCGAACGGCGTCACGCCCCACATCGACTTCTCGGTGAGCGGCTCGACGCCCAATTGCGGCATGCCGGTGGAGAACGGCTGGGTGGCGGAGAGATGCTCGCCTTCCGCGCCGTCGTGGGCCACAGATCGCTCTTCTACGCGAGTCACTGGCTTGCCGGTACGCCGGTCGAGCACGTAAATCTGCCCGGTTTTGGTGGTCTGGATCAGGACCGGAACCTCTTCACCCCGGTCGTTTTTCATATGGAACAGTACCGGCTGCGACGGCAGGTCATAGTCCCAGATATCATGATGCACGGTCTGGAAGACCCACTTCGTCTCCCCGGTGCTGGCATCCACCGCCACCACGGACGAGCCATATTTCTCTTTGGCCGCGTTGCGATCGCCGCCCCAGTAGTCCGGCGGACCGTTACCGGTCGGCAGATAAATCAGATTCAGCTCTTTGTCAAAGCCCGGCACCGTCCAGACGTTCGGCGTTTCGAGAGTGTAGACGCGCCCTTTTACCGGATCGGTCACGTTTTCCGGCTGGCCGACGTCCCACGCCCACACCACTTTGCCGGTACGGACGTCAAACGCGCGCACCACGCCGGAGGGTTCGCCGTGCACGATATCGCGCACCCAGCCGCCGAGCACCGCAATATGCCCCATAATCACTGGCGTTGAGGTCGGATGGTAGCGTTTGCTGTTTTCGGTATTGTCCATACCCTGTTTCAGATCAACGCTACCGTGGTCGCCGAAGTCATCGCACAGCTCGCCGGTTTTGACGTTCAGGGCGATCAAGCGGGCGTCGACCGTAGACACCAGGATACGCTGCGGACACTGCTGCAGCGACGGGCTGGCCTTCTCCTCTGCGCTCAGAGAATCATCGCTCTGCGCATCCCAATAGCCAACCCCGCGGCAGGTGACGTGCTCGGCGGTTTGCGCGTGCGGGTCAAAACGCCAGCGCGCTTTACCGGTATCCGCATCCAGCGCGGTGACCACGTTCAGCGGCGTACAGGAGTACAGCGTATCGCCAATTTGCAGCGGGGTATTTTCATCGACGCCAATCCCGGCGCCGGTAAGCCGCCGGCCGGTATGGTACGTCCAGGCGACTTTCAGGTTTTTGACGTTTTGCGGCGTAATGTCCTCGTACGGCGCAAAACGGGTGCCGGAGGCATCGCGACCGAAGAACGCCCAGTTATCGCTTCTGGCAGCCAGGGTCGGCGTTTTGTCGTCGCTCGCTTTCACCACGCCGTTATGAATACCGCCGTGCGGGTAAAAGGCCGAGACCAGCGTCGCCAGCAGCACGAGGAAAATCGCCGAAGCACTCCAGTTGGCGTAGCGTACCCGCGTACGCGGCATCGGCAGCGTCGCCGACAGCCACAGCGCCAGCATCAGCATCAGCGCAGGCACCACCAGTCGTGGGATCAGTCCCCAATAGCTGAGCTGCACTTCATACAGCGCCCAGGCAAGGGTCAACAGAAAAGTCAGAATGGCAAAAGGCAGGACATATCGACTGCGGGCGAGATAGCCGACGGCGATAAGCAGATAAGCAATACCGGCGAGCAGATACCAGGCGCTGCCGCCCAGCGAGAGGAGTTTGCCCCCCCAGATGGTGAAAAAGAGCCCAATGCCAAAGCTCAGTAATACAAAGAGTAATCGGTAGGCGGTGAAGAAAATTCCCCTTCCGCTACCTTGTCGTTCGTCCATATTTCATCCCATACGACGTCAGTCGAAAAAACCAAAACATCTTATATAAACAGCGCCTTATCAGACCGATAAGGGCACAGACCGCATATCATGTTGGTTGGACGCTCTCAGGCAGAGCGAAGAACGTAAGGAATTATATGTATTTGTAAAAATAATGTAAAACTATCACGCATGAAATGTTTAAAATTTTTTAATTTATAAAACTAATTTATCAGATGAAGCGGTTGTAAGGCTGAACGCGCGGAGTTGAGGCGAGGAAAGATGAAGGGCAAAACGATTGTCGACCCGCAGCCCCCTGCGGGTCGACAATCTTCACTTTATGCTTATCCGGCGTTACGGCAGAGGCAGATGTCGCCTAGCGCGGCGGCAAGATCCAACTGCGCCAGCTCCTTCAGACCTTCACGCTTGATAAACTGGCTACGGTGCTTACTTTTAACCTCTTCCAGGCTTTTCTTAATCTCGGTTGGCGGTAATTTATACCAGCCGCGTCGATGCTTCTCGCCGCCAATTTCCAGCCAAAGCTCAGAATAACGGGTTTTTACTCTGTCGCTTTTAACATGAAAATCACTGTCGATAGCATAGATCTCCTTGATATTGAAAAAGGCTAAAAAACCGTACAGCAGAGTGATAATTAAGTTTTTAGGACGGGTGCCGTGAAGCTCTTTCGTCAGCGCCTTCACCTCTTCATTATCGATATCTTTCCCTCCCTGAATACCGCCAATCCAGGCGCGGCCATCGTCAGTGCAGGAAAAACAGATACTGTAGACGCGTTTATCACCAAGGAACATTAACAGCATGAGCTCCCCTTCCTCCTGAAAAGGCGATGCCAGGAGCTTCACATCAATACTGCTACCGTTTTTCAGCGGAATGGCGATAAGCGTACGGCCAAAGTTCGCCATATCATACAGCTGCGGCAAGGCCTCGGGACGAAAGCTTTTTTCTATAAAATTCAAAGCGCCATGAGCGATATCGAGTTTCGCTCTTTTTGACATCTTTTTATTTAAATAGGCTTTAAAGGGTTTATCTTCAAAGTTAACCAGCCCCTCGGTGGCTCCCGTTAATTTCGCGCAAGCATAGCTGGCGCATAATGTCTGATATTCTTTGTATTTCCCTCCGGTTAAAGATATTTCTCTGCATTTACGCAGTACCTTTTTATAGCTGAGTTTAACCTGACAAATAAATTTATTATGTTTCCGCCATTCTTTGACGGCGGCTACTGCGGTTGTCGATACCATTGACCATAATCCATAGATACATCCATAAGCACGGCAATATTAGCATAATCTTTACAAGTCAATGGCCAGTGTGGCGCTCGTTGTCGATTTGTTTAACAAATAGCGTGATAAACATTCAACAATTTGATGGCTAAAAATGAAATATTCGCTCAACTATTGTTTGTCGCCGCCCACGCCTTTTCTCGTCTCGCCTTGCGCAATAAAACATCCGCGCTTACCGCTATGTGCTACCGGGGCTCAGGCCGGGTGCATCCGCCTGCCGTTTTGCCTATACTTGCACACGGTCAACACTGAACTTAAATGGGTAACGCATGGAAATTGATCTCGATAACCTGGTTTTTAGCGGACTGGAAGAAGCGCAAGAGCGCAACGCTGAACGACTTGAAGATGCCGATAAAAAAGCGCAGGCCATTGTGGCCGATGATGACTGCGGCGACGCCTGTAAGATCTAACGACCAAACCGGCTACTCTGCCGGTTTTTTTATCCCGCCAGCGCAGCCCTCGCCATAAAGCCGTTTGCAACGCGCTTTTTAAAGAAAAATTTTCTCCCAAAGCGCTATTTTACAAATTGAACGTGCAACTTTTTTCTCTGCTGAGTGCGGTAATATTTTGATTATCGTTCCTGCGAGCCGCGCCGTTTTCTGGCCCGCAGGCGCAAATCAATGTCGAGGAGAAAGTCATCCCCTCGATGGCCATTTTTCTGCACCGCTCCAGAGGCTCAGTCATGTCACACCGGGAAAATCGTGCTAAATGGAACCTGTTTATTCAGGCATTAAAACAGGAAGTGAAACCCGCATTAGGCTGTACCGAACCGGTATCTGTCGCCCTCGCCTGCGCCGTGGCGGCGCAGCAGCTCTCTGGCGCGATTGTGCGGATCGAAGCTGCGGTCTCGCCGAATCTGATGAAAAATGGTATGGGCGTCACCATCCCGGGTACGGGGATGACCGGCTTGCCTATCGCCGCGGCTCTCGGCGCTATCGCCGGCGACCCGCAGGCGAATCTGGAAGTGCTTAACAAGGCCACCGGTCGGGAAATTGATGCCGCCAGGGCGCTACTTGAGGTTGGCGCCGTGCGCGTGGTGCTACAGGAACCCTGCGACGAGATTCTGTACGTTCGCGCCAAAGTCTACGCGGGCGACCAGCATGCGACGGTCACCATCACCGGCGACCACACCAACGTGGTGGCGATTGAGAAAATGGGTGAGCCTCTGTTTGTTAAGGACGCAAGCGCGAACGCCGCTCCCACCCGCGATCCGCTGGCGCAGGTCGCCCACAGTTCGCTGCGCGAGATCTATGATTTCGTTAGCGAAGCGCCTGCGCAGACGCTGGAATTTATGCTCGAGGCTGGCGCAATGAACAACGCCCTTTCAAAGAAAGGGCTGAGCAAAGAGTGGGGATTGCATATCGGCCCGACGCTAAAGCGCCAGGTCGACAAAGGACTGGTTTCCGATGATATGTTTAACGAGATCCTCTACCGCACCAGCGCCGCGTCGGATGCCCGCATGGGCGGCGCATCGCTGCCGGCGATGACCAACTCCGGCTCCGGCAACCAGGGCATCACCGCCACCATGCCGGTGGTCGTGGCCGCAGAGCGTCTTCACGCCAGCCAGCAGCAGCTGGCCCGCGCGCTGGCGCTATCACATCTGGTCGCCATTTATATTCACTGTCAACTTCCGCGGCTATCGGCCTTCTGCGCCACCACCACCGCCGGAATGGGTGCCGCGGCGGGGATTATCTGGCTGATGAACGGCAGCTTTGACACCATCGCCATGGCGGTTAATAACATGATTGGCGACGTCAGCGGCATCATATGCGATGGCGCTTCCGGTAGTTGCGCAATGAAAGTGTCCACCAGCATCTCTTCCGCCTGGAAAGCGGTTCTGCTGGCGCTGGATAATTCGGTTGTTTCCGGCAACGACGGTATCGTCGATCGCGATGTGGAAAACTCCATTCGTAATCTTTGCGCCATCGCCGGTCGGGCCATGCAGCATACCGACCGACAAATTATCGAAATCATGGCGCACAAGCGTTATTAGGTTTGACGCGGCGCTGGACGAATGGATGCCGGGCGTTGTCCGGCGGTAAAGCGTCCAGTGCCCCTCCGCCGCAGCATGTAAAAAAAACCACGCCGGCATGCACGCGCGGGCGTGGTTCGATTTTTGGTTAACGTCGTTGTTCAGACGCGAGGATAGTAAGCAAAGAGCGCCGGCGCGCCGCCGGTATGGACAAACATCACCGGCCCGCTGCCGGTGAAACGCGTTGTTTTCACGCCATCGATCAGGCCCGCCATCGCCTTGCCGGTATAGACCGGATCAAGCATGATCCCCTCCAGACGCGCCAGCAACGCCACCGCCTCCATTCCTGCGGTATTCGGCATGCGTCCCCGCGCTGCCGGAGGGCACCACCACGGACTGCACCTTGAGATTCATCTGCTCGCACTGCTCCGCTATCTCCAGCGCGCACTCAACGTAGCCCAGCGACCCCAGCGCGTTTGAGCCGCCGACGGGAACAATATAGGGTTTCGCCCCTTCTGCCGAAAGCCGCTCGCTGAACTGCTGCAGCTACGCATCCGGATCGTAAAGTTCTGCAACCCTTTCTGACTCGCAGCCCATCAGGCTAAACAGCAGATGGTTGCCGTTGCAGAGATAGTTAGGCTCCGCGGTTTGAATGGGATTCTCCAGCAGCGCTGCGCACTTCAGACCCATCTGCCGCCAGAAACTCTAGCTTTCTGAGCTTATTACCGCCCATGCCAGGATGCGAAATATCGTCACGTTTTATAGAGATATCGCGCTGCAAATATTCCGACAGCCGCTGCAGATGCTGAACGGGAGTGACGCCACCAACCAGCGCGACGCGCGCTAAGCTGTTGAGATAATGTTTTACCGACATAGCACTCTCCTTGATATAAAAACGGCGGCTAATAAGCCGCCGTTGAGCCGTCTTTCGCGTGAGTTATCCCTGCCAGGCGATAGCTTCAATTTCTACTTTAACGTCCTTTGGCAGCCGGGCGACCTCTACGCAAGAGCGCGCCGGGAAAGAAGCGTTACGCTGAGTGAAGAACGCCGCGTAGGCATCATTAATGGCGACGAACTCGTTCAGATCCTTGACGAAGATAGTCATCTTACAAATATTGGCGACCGTCAGGCCGCCGGCCTCAATGATTGCCTGAATATTCTCGAGGCTCTGTCGGGTCTGGCCTTCGGCGCACTCGGGAATAGTGCCCGTTTGCGGATCGATGGGTAGCTGACCAGATGTAAAAATAAAATTTCCGCTGCGCACGCCCTGGATATAGGGGCCAATTGCCTGCGGCGCATTTTCTGTCGCGATAGCCTTAGTCATAGCAAATCCTTTAAGAATATTGAGTTAAAGAGTGAAGCCGACAATTAAATAAACAATGAGCGCCAGCCCGCCCGTCACCAGCGCATAAGGCAGCTGGGTGCGAATATGTTCAATATGGTCACAGTTGGTCGCCATCGATGCCACGATGGCATCACTGGAGATAGGCGAAGTCATATCACCAAAGATTGAGCCGGAAATCGCCGCGCCGATCATAAAGTGCGGATCGATGCCTAAGGACACGCCGAGCTGGACGCCAATTGGAATCATGATGGCGAAGGTTCCCCAGGAGGTACCGGTGGCCAGCGACATCACCGCGGCAATCAGGAAGATAAAGCCGATCGAAAAGCCGGATGGAATAACGCCGGAGGTTATCGAAGCAATATACTGTCCGGTATTCAGTTCCGCCGAAATATGCCCCATCAGGAAGGCCAGAATCATGATTGAGCTGATTTTCACCATACTGGCGTAGCCGATATACAGCTCTTTAAAAAAGTTTTCTACGTTCAGAATACCGCGCAGGCGAAACCAGATAAAAGAGACGACGGTGCCAAACATAACGCCGGAGTAGACCGACATGGAGCCGCTGCCTTTGGAGAATTGTCCCTCGCCGGTGATATATAGCACTACCGGCACCATAAGTACGGTGGAAAGGATTGGAATAAAGAAGTTGAGCAATGAGTTGCAGGCCGGATGGTCAATCACCGGGTCCGCTTCCTCTTCGCCATGCTCTTGTTCTATTTCCGTCTGGACCGTTTCAAACTTAACCTCCGCCTTTTTCATCGGCCCCCAGCTACAGCCGGAGAGGATATAAAAAAGCACTGAGGCTAATGAAAACCAGGCCATCGTATTCCAGACCATCGAGCTTGCCAGCACTTCAAATGGCTCGCCGGTCAGGTAGCCTTGCGCAATCTGGACGCCGATAACCCCCATCATCGCCGCTCCCCAGCCGTTGATCATCACCGACGAACAAACGGACACGCAGGAAGTCTGGATAATATAGGACATCTTTTCCGGCGAGACTTTATAGCGCCGGGCAAGGTTTTTCGTTGATGCGCCGGCAATCAGCTGGTTTATCGAACTCTCGATAAAGATTAACGATGTCACCACCATCGCCAGTAGCTGGACCGACTTTTTATTGGTGACGAAATCATTTTTCTCCGAAAGAAACTGCACCAGCTTTCGCACGCCGCCGGTGACCACAATCAGCCGCATAATGCCGCCGATCATCACCATAAAAATAATCGTTCGCGCATTACCGGCGGAGGCAAAGGTTTCAATAATTCCGTTCAGCGTGCCGCCAACGCCCTGGATAATGCTGTGGTGAATCACCGCATAGCCGACAAAAATACCGGTAAGCAGAGAGAGGATCACCTGGCGGGTCAGAATCGCCAGAATAATGGTGACCAGCGGAGTAATTATCGTCCAGATGCCATAATCATGCATGATGGTTATCCTGTTTGAGGTCCATAGCGGCGAAGGCAATATCCAGGTCCTGGAGTAAGTCATCGATATGTTCAATGCCGACGGAGAAGCGCAGCGTCGTGTCATAAACGCCGATCGCTTCCCTCTCCTCTTTTGACATCGAACCGTGGGACATTGAGGCCGAATGGTTAATCATGCTCTCTACCCCGCCCAGCGATTCCGCCAGCACAAAATAGTGCAGACCGCCGATAAAGCGTTTCAGGCTCTGCATGTCTCCCTTCAGGGTCGCGGTCACTACCGCGCCGCCCGAACGCATTTGCTTCTTGCATAGCTGATGCTGAGGGTGCGACGGCAGCCCCGGATAATAGACGCTGGCAATCGCCGGATGGTTTTCCAGATATTCCGCCACGCGCAGGGCATTACTGCACTGACGCTCAATGCGCAAATCCAGCGTTTTCATACCGCGCAGGGCAAGGTAGGCATCAAAGGGCGAGGCAATAGAGCCGATCGTTGTTTTAATAAAATCGAGCCTCGAGGCGAGCGCTTCATTATTGGTAATAACCGCGCCGCCTATTAAATCAGAATGTCCGCCAACATATTTACTGGTGGAGAGCATGACCATGTCCGCCCCCATTTCAAGCGGTTTATGGTTCCAGGCGCTGGCAAAGGTATTATCAACGCAGGTTGTAATGGCGTGTTCTTTAGCAATACGACACACTTTCGCGATATCGACCAGTTCAAGTAATGGATTGGTCGGCGTTTCAATCCAGATTAAGGCGGTGTTTTCCTGAATATTCGCCATCAGGCTCTGCTCATCGTTCAGATCGATATAGGAAATTGTGGCGCCGGTGGTGTGCGTTTTTAATTTCTCAAACAGCCGCCAGGTTCCGCCGTAGACGCCCTTCATCGCAATAATGTGTGCGTCTTTGGGCAATAGTTCCATCACGATATTGGTGGCCGCCATTCCCGATGCGGTAGCGGTGGCATATATCCCCCCCTCCAGCTCGGCAAGTGCGGATTCATAAGCTTTACGCGTTGGATTGGAAACCCGGGAATAACAAAAATCGCCGCCTTCATAAAGGTTAGGCTGGATAAAAGAGCTGGCTGTGACAATCGGGGTAAATATAGCGTTGGTTACCGGATCGGATTGGCTTCCAGCATGAACGGCCAGGGTAGCAATATCTTTAGTTCTGGTTTTCATAGGATATACTCAAACTATTATTAGTCATAAAATATCGTGATTTTTTATTTACGTGGTCAGCGAAGTTGGCACGTAAGACTTCCGCCAAAACTCCGTTTAATAGCCAAAAAATAAACGGTCATATAATCATCAACATCGTGATTTGCGTTCTTCGACCACCATTAAAATGTATATTAGGCGCGGAAGAAAATCTTACCTATTTTCCCTCTAATCCGCGAATAATGGAGAAAATTGTTCTCTGCGCGAAAAAATCATCTACTATTAACTTATTGATAAATAACACATTGATTTTAAATGGTGATGTTAATCACAAAAATATGGGGGAAAACTTACTCTTTAACCGCCTGCGGCCACGAAACGATTTTTCTCATACTGGTGCCAGCGATAGGGCTCCTGAGTTCCCTCATTTACGCGCTATGCAGAATGAGTTAGAGCTATTTGCGGCGCAATGCTGTATGGTCGTAAGCCCTTAACTCAGGAAATATCATATGTCAGAACGCAAAGACGCTAAAACTCGCCGTAATTATCTCGTAAAATGTTCCTGCCCTAACTGCTCTCAGGACTCAGAACACAGCTTCAGCCGAGTACAAAAAGGTGCTCAACTCATCTGCCCCTACTGCCATAAATTTTTCCAGTCCTCTGCAAAAACCGCTGCTTAATTATCCCTTGTCAGAAGCCGATTATTGCGCATGATTGCACAATAATCAGCCAGCGCTGATGGCGTTTTTTGGCAAAGTAAAAGCCCGCAAGCGCGGGTTTTATTTCGATTTGCATAGACTTCCCACTCACTTACTGTATAGTCGTGCCGGTTTTCATATTTAAAAGGTATTTATTTGTTCCAAAAAATGACAGGTATTGTCAAAACATTTGATAATAAAACAGGCAAAGGCCTGATCATCCCCTCCGATGGTCGCAAAGACGTACAGGTTCATATTTCCGCACTATCGCCCGGCGAGCCAACCACAATCAGCCCCGGCATCCGCGTCGAATTTCGTCGAGTCAACGGACTGCGTGGCCCGACCGCCGCCAATGTTTATCTTTCTTAAAACACAGTATAAAACGTCAATAGCTGCTGAATAATTCACCTCGCCGGTTAAAACATGGCCAGGAAATGCTTCACCGTGCGCGAACGCTCGTAGCGTCGCCAGGCGATAGCAATATCGGTTTTTAGCGGCGCGCCCGCCAAAGGGTGGTAGCTGACGCCAGGTAGCGTGATGCAGGTCATCGACTGCGGCACCAGCGCAAAGCCGAATCCGGCTTCCACCATGCTGAGCGACGACGATATTTGCGATGACTGATAGGCTCGCTGCACGTCAATACCGGCGCGCAGATAGCTGTTGAACACCAGCTCATACAGGCCAGGGGCCACTTCGCGCGGAAAAAGAATCGGCGCCACGTCGGTAAGCTGCTCGAGCGCGAGTTCGTCGCATGACGACAGCGGATGCGAACGCGCCAGCGCGATCACCATCGGCTCCTGATCGATAATACGCAGATTGAAGGCTTTACTGCTTTCACAAGGCAGGCGTACAAAAGCAATATCCAGCTCCGCTTCGCCAAGCGCCCCCATCAGCGTCGCCATATTGCCCTCGATTTGATGCAGCGTTACCGCCGGGTAACGTTGTTGGAACTGCTGCAGCAGGCTAAAGATCTGCGGATGGAAGGCATCAGAACTGGTAATGCCCAGCGCCAGCCGACCGTTCAGTCCGCGGGCGATCCCTTTCGTCTTTTCGAGCGCCGCATCGCTCAGGGCGAGGATCTGGCAGGCATCCTCATAGAACGACTCCCCCGCTTCCGTTAGCTCAACGCCGCGCGTTAAACGGCGGAAAAGCGGCGTGCCAATTTCCCGTTCAAGCCGTTGAATTTGTTGGCTTAAAGGCGGCTGTGAGATACCAAGTTCTTTTGCCGCTTTAGTGAAATGTCTCGCCTCGGCGACGGCGACAAAGTAGCGCAGATAACGAAGTTCCATATCGAAAACGTCTCAAACAAGCATAGATTCTATATTGGAACTGTGAGCTGAATCGCGTCAACATTTATTTAACCTTTCTGATATTCGTTGAACGAGGAAGCGGGTAATGAACCATTCTGCTGAATGCTCTTGTGAAGAGAGCCTGTGTGAAACTCTACGAGGGTTTTCCGCGCAACATCCCGATAGCGTCATCTACCAGACCTCTCTGATGAGCGCGCTGTTGAGCGGCGTTTATGAAGGCAATACCACCATCGCTGATTTACTCACCCACGGCGATTTTGGCCTGGGAACCTTTAATGAACTGGACGGCGAGCTGATCGCGTTTAGCAGCGAGGTATACCAGCTGCGCGCCGACGGCAGCGCCCGTAAAGCCCGAATGGAACAGCGCACGCCGTTTGCGGTGATGACCTGGTTTCAGCCGCAGTATCGTAAAACGTTCGATAAACCGGTGAGCCGCCAGCAGTTGCACGACATTATCGACCAGCAAATACCCTCCGATAATCTCTTCTGCGCCTTGCGCATTAACGGTCATTTTCGTCATGCGCATACCCGCACCGTACCGCGCCAGACCCCGCCCTACCGGGCGATGACCGACGTGCTCGACGACCAGCCGGTATTCCGCTTCAACCAGCGCGAAGGGGTACTGGTCGGCTTCCGTACCCCGCAGCATATGCAGGGCATTAACGTTGCCGGCTACCACGAACATTTCATCACCGATGACCGTCAGGGCGGCGGTCATCTGCTCGATTATCAGCTCGACCACGGCGTGCTGACCTTTGGCGAAATCCACAAATTGATGATTGACCTTCCTGCCGATAGCGCCTTCCTGCAGGCGGATCTGCACCCGGACAATCTAGATGCCGCTATTCGCTCAGTCGAAAACTAAGGAGATTCTCGTGGATAATCAACATCAACCTCGCCAGTGGGCGCATGGCGCCGACCTGATCGTCAGCCAGCTGGAGGCCCAGGGCGTTCGCCAGGTCTTCGGCATTCCGGGGGCAAAAATCGATAAGGTCTTTGATTCGCTACTGGACTCCTCAATTCGCATTATCCCGGTACGCCACGAGGCCAACGCCGCCTTTATGGCCGCTGCGGTTGGCCGCATCACAGGGAAAGCGGGCGTCGCGCTGGTCACTTCCGGCCCCGGCTGCTCCAATCTGATTACCGGTATGGCCACCGCTAACAGCGAAGGCGATCCGGTGGTGGCGCTGGGCGGTGCGGTAAAACGCGCCGACAAGGCCAAACAAGTGCACCAGAGTATGGATACGGTGGCGATGTTCAGCCCGGTAACCAAATACTCGGTGGAAGTCACCGCATCCGATGCGCTGGCGGAGGTCGTGTCTAACGCATTTCGCGCCGCCGAGCAGGGACGGCCGGGAAGCGCCTTCGTCAGTCTGCCGCAGGATGTCGTCGATGAGCCAGTCCACGCCAGGGTGCTGCCCGCCAGCGAAGCCCCGCAGACCGGCGCGGCCCCGGACGACGCCATTGAGCGAGTGGCGAAGATGATTGCCGGGGCAAAAAATCCGGTATTCCTGCTCGGTCTGATGGCCAGCCAGACGGAAAACAGCGCGGCGCTCCGCGAATTGCTGAAAAAAAGCCATATCCCGGTCACCAGTACCTATCAGGCCGCCGGCGCGGTAAATCAGGACCACTTTACGCGCTTTGCCGGACGGGTTGGGCTGTTCAATAACCAGGCCGGGGATCGGCTATTGCATCTCGCCGACCTGGTCATCTGCATTGGCTATAGCCCGGTGGAGTATGAACCGGCGATGTGGAATAACGGTAACGCCGCGCTGGTGCATATCGACGTACTGCCCGCTTATGAAGAGCGCAACTATACCCCGGATATCGAGCTGGTCGGCGATATCGCTGCCACGCTGCACAAACTCTCCGGGCGTATTGACCACCAGCTGGTTCTGTCGCCGCAGGCCGCGGAGATTCTTGTTGACCGCCAGCACCAGCGGGAACTGCTCGATCGCCGCGGCGCGCAGCTAAACCAGTTTGCGCTTCATCCGCTGCGCATCGTTCGCGCCATGCAGGATATCGTCAACAGCGACGTAACGCTGACCGTCGATATGGGGAGCTTTCATATCTGGATCGCCCGCTATCTCTACAGCTTCCGCGCTCGTCAGGTCATGATTTCCAACGGTCAACAGACCATGGGGGTGGCGCTGCCGTGGGCGATTGGCGCCTGGCTGGTGAACCCGCAGCGCAAAGTGGTTTCGGTTTCCGGCGACGGCGGTTTCCTGCAATCCAGTATGGAGCTGGAGACCGCCGTAAGGCTAAAAGCTAACGTCCTGCATATCATCTGGGTCGATAACGGCTACAACATGGTGGCAATTCAGGAAGAGAAAAAATATCAGCGGCTATCCGGCGTTGAGTTCGGACCGGTGGATTTTAAAGCCTATGCCGAAGCCTTCGGCGCCAGAGGGTTCGCGGTCGAGAGCGCCGCCGCCCTTGAGCCGACGCTGCGGGCGGCGATGGACGTCGATGGCCCCGCCGTGGTCGCCATCCCCGTCGATTACAGCGACAACCCGCTGCTGATGGGCCAGCTTCATCTCAGTCAACTACTTTGAGTCACTACAGAAGGAATCCAGCAATGAAAAAAGTCGCACTCGTGACCGGCGCAGGCCAGGGTATCGGTAAAGCTATCGCCCTTCGCCTGGTTCAAGATGGCTTTGCCGTGGCCATCGCCGATTATAACGATGCCACCGCACAGGCGGTTGCTGACGAAATTAACCAGCACGGCGGCCAGGCGCTGGCGGTGAAGGTCGATGTCTCGAAACGCGATCAGGTTTTTGCCGCCGTTGAGCAGGCGCGTAAGGGCCTTGGCGGTTTTGACGTGATCGTTAACAACGCCGGGGTCGCGCCCTCTACGCCTATCGAAGAGATTCGCGAGGACGTCATCGATAAAGTCTACAATATCAACGTTAAGGGCGTTATCTGGGGCATTCAGGCCGCGGTAGATGCGTTTAAAAAAGAGGGCCACGGCGGCAAGATCATCAACGCCTGCTCCCAGGCGGGCCACGTGGGTAACCCGGAACTGGCGGTCTACAGTTCAAGCAAGTTTGCCGTGCGCGGCCTGACGCAAACCGCCGCCCGCGATCTGGCGCATCTGGGAATTACCGTTAACGGCTACTGCCCGGGGATCGTCAAAACCCCCATGTGGGCGGAAATTGACCGTCAGGTTTCCGAAGCGGCGGGCAAACCGCTGGGCTACGGAACCCAGGAATTTGCGAAACGCATTACCCTCGGTCGTCTTTCCGAACCGGAAGACGTCGCGGCCTGCGTCTCTTATCTGGCCGGTCCGGACTCCAACTACATGACCGGTCAGTCGCTGCTGATCGATGGCGGTATGGTATTCAGTTAATAATAAATAAGCTCTGACATGGTTTGCCCCGGCCTCAGCGCCGGGGCCTTTTTTCAGCCTTTCGGGAAGATCCACAGATCGTTGACGGGCAAGGTAAGATGGCAACGTTCGGCATCGCGCAGTGCGCTACCGTAGGCGCGAATAGCGAAATCATCGCCTTCGGTGCGAAACAGATACTCCCAGCGGTCGCCGAGATACATACTGGTCAGCAGCGCTAATTCCAGCATGTTCTCTTCAGGCGAGGAGGCTATGCGCAGGCGTTCAACACGAATGACCGCCGTTGCTTCCGCCCCCACGCTGACCCCTTCCCCGGCCATTCCCCACAGTGCCCAGCTGGCGCCCTCAATGCGCGCCCGACCGTTATCCAGATCGGTGACGGTACCGTGCAGCCGATTATTGCTGCCCATAAACTCGGCGGCAAACAGCGTTCTCGGGCTGCCGTACATCTCCTGCGGCGTTCCCTGCTGCTCGATGACGCCGTTATTGAGCAGCAAAATGCGATCGGAAATCGCCATCGCCTCATTCTGATCGTGGGTCACCATCAGCGCCGACAGACCCAGCTTGACGATCAGCTCGCGCAAAAAGACCCGCGCCTCTTCCCGCAGCTTAGCGTCGAGGTTCGACAGGGGTTCATCCAGCAGAATGACCGGCGGGTTATATACCAGCGCCCGGCCGATGGCCACGCGCTGCTGCTGTCCTCCGGAGAGCTGATGCGGGTGGCGATTGCCAAGATGCCCCAGGCCCAGCTGATCGAGCACGCTCTGCACCCGCTGTTTGATCTCCGCGGCGGCGACCTTACGTAGCCTGAGGGGGTAAGCCACGTTCTCAAATACCGTTTTATGCGGCCACAGGGCGTAGGACTGGAACACCAGACCCAGGTTACGCTCCTCCGCCGGAATTTCACTACGCGGGTTGCCGTCATAAACGCGGGTTTTACCGATAGCGATCGTGCCGCTGGTGGGCTTCTCCAGCCCGGCGACCGCCCGCAGCAGCGTGGTTTTTCCACTCCCCGATGGGCCGAGCAGCGAGACGACTTCCCCCCGCCTCAGCTCCATAGATACGCCCTTCAGTACCGGGTTATCGCCGTAGGTCAGATGCAGGTTTTCTACCGATAATTCAATCATGTAATTTCACTCCAAAGCGCAGGGCGATGCCCAGACCCACGACCACCAGCAGGATATTAATAAACGAGAGCGCGGCGACGATATCGATAGCCCCCGCCGCCCACAGCGACACCAGCATCGAACCGATAGTTTCCGTTCCCGGAGAGAGCAGATAAACCCCGGTCGAATATTCGCGCTCGAAGATAAGAAACATCAGTAGCCAGGAGCCAATCAGGCCATAGCGCGACAGCGGCACCGTGACGTGGCGGGTGATCTGCCCGCGCGATGCGCCGGTACTGCGCGCCGCCTCCTCCAGCTCAGGCGCCACCTGCAGCAGCGTCGAGGAGATGAGCCGCAGGCCGTAGGCCATCCAGACCACGGTATAGGCCAGCCAGACGCTAAAAATGGTATTACGCAGCGCGCGCAGCTGAACAATCAGATGGTCGCGCAGCCACTCAGCCACCGGCAGCGCCGAGAGCCAGCCGTTTTTCAGCGACTGATCCAGCCACATCGGCAGAAACAGAAACACCCACAAAAATGCCAGCCCGGCCAGCAGCCCCGGCACCGCACGCGGCACCAGCACGCTGTAGTCGAGAAAGCGCGTGACGTTATCCGGTTTGCGGTGCATCGCGATGCCTACGAACAGATAGCAGACCACCGCCAGCGCGCCGCCGATGACCCCAATCGCCATAGAGTTAACGATGGCGCGCAGCAAATTCGGCTGCTGCCAGATGTTGCGGAACGTCGCCAGCGAGAGTTCATCCCACAGCGGAACGCCAACCCCCCAGTTCGAAATAAAGGCCCGCAGCGCAACGCCGATCAGCGGTACGCCGATGGTAACCGTCAACCAGGCCACCACGACGATACCGGCGAACCAGCGCCATTTCCCCAGCGGCAGCGCCCGGGCCTGCGATGCTTTCCCCTTCATGGTGACAAAGCGGTTGGCGGTACGCATCAGGCGGCGCTGGAGCATCACCAGCGGAATGGTGATGCAGATCAGCACCACCGCCACCGCTGCCATCAGATGATAGGAAGGCGTGCCGAGCTTGTTGGTCAGTTTATAAAGATAGGTGGCCAGCACCATATTGCCTTCCGGGTCCCCCAGCACCAGCATCAGGCCGAAGACTTCCAGGCCGAGAAAAAACAGCAGTACGCAAGCATAGAGTATGGACGGCCGTACCATCGGCAGGCTCACCGAGGTCATGACCTGCAGCGGCGATGCGCCAACCGTTCGCGCCGCTTCTTCCACATCCGAACCGACGCTGCGCAGCGCGGAAGAGATATAGAGATAGGCGTGTGGAACGTGCGTCAATCCGGCGATCGCCACGATGCTGAACATCGAGTAAATATTCCACGGCACGAAGCCGATCAGCTGCTCGGCCCACTGCGAAAAGAAGCCTACCGGTCCCGCCGCCACCACGTAACCAAAGGCCAGCACCATCGGCGATACGAAAATCGGCACCAGAATCAGCGGCTCAATAATCCGTCTGCCGGGTAAATCGGTGCGCACCATTAAAAAGGCGAGGATCCCGCCGAGAGGAATGGCGATCGCCACCAGGCCGAAGGCGAGAATAAAGCCGGATTTTAGCGCCAGATAAAAATCCGGATCGGTAAAGATAAATTCGAAGGCCTCAAGGCTAAATGCCTTCGAGCGGGCAAAAAAGGGTGCCGAGAGAAAGCTCTGCACCACGATAAATAGCAGCGGGACATAAATGGCCAGCGCCGTTATCAGGACAACAATTCCGCGCGGCAACCCCTGCCACTTTCGGCGTAAAATATTCATAAGCGATCCCTTTAAACCTGGCGGGTATCATGTGGGCTGCGTATCCTGAAAAGATGCGCAGCGCCGGAGGGTTATTTCGCCGCGGCGGTGCGCCACTGTTTGATAAATTCCAGGCGTTGTTTCGGCTCAAGATACGCCAGCAGCGTTTCATCGACCGGAATGGGCTTCAGCGCGCTGCCGAGCATTTTGGTCATACCGTCGATATCATTTTTACCTTCGATATCATTGCGCAGGGAGGGAATATCGGCCTGGTTCGCCAGGATGCTTTGCCCCTTTTCCGAGAGCACGTAATCAAACCACAGCTTCGCCGCATTCAGATGCTCGGCTTCTGCGGTAATAAACGAGACCCGCGAGAGCACCAGCACATAATCTTTCGGGTACGAGATACCCAGCGAAGGGTCGTTTTTCGCCCGCGCCTCCGCGTATGAACCGAGGATGTTGTAGCCAATCAGATTTTCCCCGGAGGAGACGCGCTCCATCATCGTCCCGGTGGACGATTGCACGGTCAGCCCGCCTTTCGCCATTCCCGCCAGGTCGTCAAAGTAGTGAGCATCGGCTTTACTGTCCTGAACCGCCAGCATAAAACCCAGGCCCGATTTTTCAATATCGTAGGTAGTGACCTTGCCCTTGAACTTATCAGCCTGACTGGCGATCAGCTTCGCCAGCGCGGTGTGCGAATCAGGAACATCCCCTTGCGGGATCAGGCGCTTATTATAGATAAAGACCACCGGTTCATAGGTGGTGCCGTAGGCTTTTTGCTGCCAGACCGCCCATTTCGGCAGCTTATCTTGTTCCGGGGAGGCATACTGTTCCGCATAATCGGTGGCAAGCTTCAGCGCCGTATCCATTGAAGAGCTCCAGACCACATCGCCGCTTCCGCCGCCCGCTGCCTGCTCGCTGATATAACGGTTGTACAATTCGGTACTGTTCATATCGTTATATTCAACTTTAATGCCGGGATATTGCGCTTCAAAACCTTTAATTAACGGACCTGCGGCCTTAGTATCCGTGGTTGAGTAAATCACCACCTTGCCTTCTTTAACCCCCGCATCCACGACCTGTTGATAATCCGCCGGATAGCCCTGAGGGAGCGCAGCAAAGGCCTGACCGGAGAATATGGCCGTCAGTGAAATCACTAAGCCACTAATTTTCATATACATAAAATCAACCTTTAAGCATCATTTATTAAATGTAAATTTAACATATAGCGTGACGTAAGAACCTTGCAACGCCTGGGAATGTTTTTTTACGGCTTTTGTGACGCTGACGTAATTTAAATGATGGTGATTGGGATTTGGCAAAAGCCTAAAACGTTGAGGTGATGAAATATTAAGAAAAGATTAAGTTTTTCTGTTTTTAAACCTGCCGAATAAGGCATTTTTAAATAAACGAATAAAACTTGTTGGCGCAGGGCGCGGTAAATCGCTGACTTCCATATCATGAATGGCAGCGGCTGATAGCCGACGCTACGGAGTCAGTATGTATAAGCGAAAACTCCCGGGTCGCGGCTGACGCCTTATCCGGGCTACGGGACCGCTGACGGTGTGAATCCGTAGCCTGGCTAAGCGCAGCGCGGGCCGGGTGAACGCTAAGCCGGTGCATTTGGCTTCACACCTGTCCCGGAGGTGGTGCTGACGCACCTGTCCGGGCTACCGGCCCGAGAACCTGTAGCCCAGCTAAGCGCAGCACGAGCTGGGGAATTTACCGTTGCGCCAGCTGGCGCAAAACCGTTCGTAGTTCATCGGGCTTACGCATCCCCTGATGCCAGTCCAGCACCCTACCGTCGCCATCAATTAATATTGATGTTGGCGTACCGATAACCTGATAGCGCTCCTGAGTTATTTTCAGCCGATCGCGCAGCACCGGATAGCTAATCCCATGCTTCGCCAGCAGCGGCGCGATATCCACGGACTCCGGATCGGTATTCACCCCCACCACCACCAGCTTATCCGGCCAGCGCTGGCTGAGCGCCTGCAGGGTATCCATCTCCGCCAGACAGCCGCCGCAGCCTGCGGACCAGAAATTAAGATAGACCGCCTTCCCTCGCCAACGATCGAGGCTGACCGGCGACTCCTGTAAATCGAATGCCGCCAGCGCAGGTGCCGTTTCGCCGCGAGCCAGCTTCTCTTCTTTGCAGCCGCTAAGCAGCGCCAGCGTCAGAAACAGCATCACTTCAGGCATGCGCATGATGATTCACCTCCTCGCCGAGATACTTTCCGTGCTGCAAACGCACGATGCGGTCAGCGAATTGACCCAGCGCCGGATTGTGGGTCACCATAACAATGGTTCGCCCCTGGCGGTGTAAATCGGTCAGCAGATCCAGCACCCGCTGCTCGTTCTCTTCGTCAAGGTTACCGGTCGGCTCATCGGCAAAAATAACCGGCGGCTCGTTAACCAGCGCCCGGGCAATGCAGACGCGCTGCTGTTCCCCGCCCGACAGCTGGCTCGGTAAATGGGTCACGCGATGCTCAAGTCCCACCTGAGCCAGCACCGCTCTGGCGGCGCTCTCATCCACCACGCTGTGGTAATGCTGCGCCAGCATGATGTTTTCCAGCGCCGTCAGAAACGGGATGAGATGGAACTGCTGGAAGACGAGGCCAATTTTCTGCGCGCGAAAGCGACGGCGCCCCTCTTCATCCAACGCCGCGGCGTCGGTGCCATCCAGGATCACCTGTCCTTCACTGGCGGTATCCAGACAGGTAAGAATGTTCATCAGGGTCGTTTTGCCGGAACCGGAGGCGCCCATGATGGCAACAAACTCGCCGCGTGCGATGCGCAAATTAATATCCTCCAGCGCCGTAACTTCCCCGAACCGCTTATATAAATGACGCGTTTCAATCGCCATTTGACGCAAAGACGTGACGGTCATGGCGTTACTCTCCTTTCAGCACTTTCGCCGGTTCGACGCTCACCGCGCGCCGCACCGGAACAATGGCCGCCAGCAGGGCGACCAGTAAAGACAGAACCAGGGTCAGCGGCAGCACCGGCAGACGCAGCGAGATGCTGGCGTTAAACACCGTTAGTCCCAGCAGCTGCGCCAACAAATAGCCCAGCCCCCAGCCGCAGACCACCGCCGCGAGGGTAATAATGCTGGTCTCCAGCAGCATCTGGCGGGTAATATCGCCGTTGCTGGCGCCCAGCGCTTTTTGCAGCGCAAACTCTTTCGCCCGCTCACCGACAATCGCCATCAGGGTGGTGTTAACGCACAGGGACGACAGCGCGAGGATCACCATCGACACCAGCCCCATCAGCCCCTTAATTTTATCCAGCACCTGCCCCTCGGAAGCCGACACTTTGCGCACCGGACGAATCTCAAGGTTCGGGTACTGATGCTGCAGCTGGCTGGCATAGCGCTCCACCTGGCCCAGGTCATTGCTGACGCTAAGCAGCCCGTGACTGATCGCGCCGGGCTTTTGCAGCCAGGACTGCGCCACATCGAGGCTGACGATCAGCATATTGTCGGTCGCGTCCCCCGCCTCTACGATGCCTTTAATCAGCAGCGTCTTACGCCGGCTATGGTCTACCAGCGTCACGCTATCGCCAACATTCAGTGCCAGGCGCTGCGCCAGTTTGACGCCAATCATCGCGTTGCGATCGTCAAAGCTGACGCCGATCCAGCTGCCGTTGACCTGCCAGTAAGGCACCAGCTTTTGCAGCGACTCAAACCACACCCCGACCATCACTACTTTCTCCAGCTCAGTACGCGCCGTACCGTACAGCCACGGACTGGCGCCGTGAATCAGGCCCGCCGGCGCGCCATCAAGAATGGCCTGAAGCTCCGGCTGCGGCATGCTGGCGCCGTGGCCCGGACCAATATAAAAATTGGCGCCGAAGGTGCGCAGCTCTTCGCTCATTTTGCTATTGATATCGAACCACACGGCGGAGAGTGCGGTCACGATGGTCGCCCCTACCGCCAGCGCGGCAAACACCACGCTGACCCGCTGCATTCTCAGCCGCAGCGCTCGCCACACCAGCAGCCACAGCATGTCGCGCTTAGCGGCCATATAGCACCTCCACAGGGTAAAGACGAGCGATCCGGCGGGCCGGGAACCAGGTACCGATTAAAGCAATCAGCACCGCTATCACCAGCACGCAGGGCACCACCACCCAGGCAAAATTCAGCGGCGTAGCAAACAGCATCAGGCCAATAGCCTTTGCCAGCCCCCAACCGGCGATACAGCCCAATGCGCCGCCGACCAGGCCGCCCAGCGCCGCCTCAAGGTAAAACAGCAGCAAAATTTGCCACTGGCGGGCGCCCAGCGCTTTCATGAGACCAATCTCTTTGGCGCGCTCCATAATCGTGCTGGTCATCAACGAGGCGATGCCCATCGCCGCCGCAGCCAGCGCGGCCAGAGTCACCACCCCCATCAGCAGCTGAATTTTGTCGATAACCACACCTTCCGAAGCAGCAACCTGCCAGACCGGACGCACCTCGGCGCCGGAAATGGCCTCTTCCAGCTGGTGGGCGATGGACGATACGTAGGCGGTGCAGTACCAGAGATCGTACTCTTCGGCATTCAGCGCCTCGAGATCCTCACGGGCACGGCGCGACAGCTCGTTCTCCGGTACCGTCAGCGCCGAGACGCGGATCGCCTGCACTTTTCCCGGTAGACCGAGCAGCTGCTGCACGACGCTAAGCGGCATCACCAGTTGGTTATCCTCATCGCCGCCGCTGGACAAAATACCGCTCACCTGGACGTTCAGCACCCTATCCGCAACGTTGAGGACCAGGCGATCGCCGGGCTGCCAGCCGTAGTTTCGCGCCAGCGCGTGACCGACCAGCGTTTGCGGCGTCTCGCCGACCGGCTCCTGCGGCCATGCGCCGGTCACCTGCCAGAAGGGGCTGACCGTCCGCTGTCCGGTCTCGTACCCCTCTTCATCCGGGATACTGACCGGCTGGCTAAAAAAAGTGCCCAGCACGCGAATATCCTGTCCTGCCACGTTTACCTCGCCGCCGAGCATCGGGGCAAAGCCAACGATGTTATTGCGCCAGAAAATATCTTTGATGTTCGGCAGCTCGGATTCATCAAGAAAGTCGTCGCTGGCCAGCGGGTTGCTTTGCTCGCTGAACAGCGCCGGCAGCGCCGCCTGCCCGGCGGGCTCAATTAAAATATTGGCGCCGTAGGATTTCAGCTCGCGGGACATTTTGTCGCCGATATCGATAGAGACCGCCAGCAGCGCCGAGATCAGGCTGGTCGCCAGAAACACGGTCAATACCGCCAGCGCTTTGCGCCGCAGGTTGCGCCCCCACGACTGGTAGATCATTCGCCACAGCATGGTTACTCCTCCTTCACCGCGTCGGGCACAAACTGCTCTGGCGCATTGCGGAAACGGTCATAGTTGGCTTCAGAGGAGAAGAACCAGGTTTTACCGCCATAGCTGTATTTGTAGTCGGCGCGGGTGTTGGTCAGGGTGGAGCCATCCACCGGATCGGTGACGTTAATCGTCAGGACGGTAGAGAAATAGTTACCTCCGCCGGCCAGCGCCGCGCCGGGTATCGTCAGCTCTTTGTCATCGTTGCGCCAGCCGTCGATCGGCACCGGGTTACAGCCGCCGGGCTTGCCAATCGAGGGGATAAAAATGTGCACACCGCAGGCGACACAAATCACCTGATTGCCTTCCATAACGTAGCCCTGATCGCCGCACAGCAGGCAGGCGTCAAACACCACGCCAAAGCGCAGCTTATCGGGATAGCGGTTAATGATAAAAAAGCGAATCGCTTTGCCGTCGTCCGCCACCCAGACGAAGCGATGCAGTTTGCCATCTCGAACCTGCTCGACCGGAATATGCACCTGGCCGTCGGCGGCCAGCGTAACCGCCTGCGCCTCGGACAAGCGCGGCGGCTGCGAAGCCACCAGATTCCACCATAGCTGGCCGCCGATAATCGCCAGCGCGCAGCAAACGGTGGTCAACCACAAACGGCTGGCTTTACGGCGTTCGGCCAGCGCAAGGCGGCGGGAGATGGGGTCCTCCGCGGCTTTAACCGCCCGATAATAGCCGCGTAGCGCCGGGATCCAGCACAGACACAGCAGCAGCAGTATCGCGGCGGCGGCCCAGTTGTACATCGCCGCGTTGTTGGTCACCCTGGCGACAAAGCTCAGCAGCGGTTTCAGCAGCGGTAGCACCTGTAGCTTCATCAACAGCAGCAGCAGGTTACCGCTGAGCGGTAGCCACAGCAGGACCAACAGCAGCAGGGCCAGCGGCCAGTAGAAGCCGCGCATTCTGCGCAGCAGCATGGCGCAGAGCGCGCAGGCAAGGCACAGCAGCGCGAACGCCGCAGCCAGCGCGGTGATATTCAGCAGCAGATCGGTGTTCAGAACGTGCGTGGAGGTCAATCCGCCCAGGTTCGGGTCCAGCGCCCAGTGCCGGGCTGCGCCGAAAGTGAGGAGCCATTGCCACAGATAGCGAACGCGCGGCGAAGACCAGCTGAAGCTCAGTAAAAACAGCAGCGATACGAGGATTTCAGCGCCGACCAGCAGAAGCTCCAGCATCTGGCTCGGGCGAATATACAACCCGGCCAGTAGTCCGCAGCCCAGCGCGGTAAGCAGCGTCCAGACCAGCGGACGCAGGACGGGAGGCGCGCCGCGCGCCCAGAGTACGGCGGAAAGCAGCGCAATGCAGGAAAAGGCCTGTAGCGTCGTGACGAAAAAATAGCTCATGACTTTAACTCAGTACGGCGGATGAATAACACGCCGCAGGATGACCGCCCGGCCATCCTGCGTGAAAACACTCGCATCTGAGGATGCTGAGACTGATGACAACCCTGCTTTAACGATGGCGTCGCATTTCTGGCGGCTAACGCCTCACTCTGCTTACAAAAAAGTAATATCAGCAAGTTATGCGTTACCACAGGATCGCGAATGCGAAACGGAGATTTGCAGCAGGGCGCGCTTTGTCAACAATCTGAGCCTCCGGAGACGCTTAGTTCAGACCGACATATTTAAACTCATAGCTCACATCAAACGGCTTCCACCAGCGGCCGACGCCGGTTTCGCTATCGGTATGGCGGTGCATCCCGGCTTTCGACGGCGGGTCAATGTGGTAGGTGACTTTATAGTTACCCACGCCCATCATCTTGATGTTCGCGCCGTAGTGCGGGCCGTCGCTCGCCACCATCGGCATAAAGGTGCCTTCCTGTTTTTCGCCGGTATCGCTATTGACCAGGGTGTAGGAGATCGTCAGATAAGGGATCCATTCACCTGCGCCAAAACCATTTTTACCGCCTTCTACCGCGTGAATATCCGCTTCCAGATGGATATCCGACTTCGCTGCCGGCAGCCCCATGCCGCGCGGCTCCATATCAATAGGCTGCAGGTAAACCGCGGCGATCTCCATTTCATTCATGGTGACCGGCTCGCCGGCCGGATACTCTTTAAAGGCCAGCGCCGCGGGCGCGGTGAAGATACTGGCCAGGGTGGCGCTGATCATCAGGGTCTTCTTCATGGTCATCTGACTCATCCTCTCGTCTTAAAATGGTTAGCAATGCGTTTTTATGGTTTCAGCGGGTGCCTGACGACGGCGCATGATCCATAGCGCCGCCAGCGCCGCGAGCAGCAATATGCCCTGCGGCAATAGCGTTTCCACATAGGGATAAATTCCCAGCCAGCTGATTTCCGGTATTCCGGCGATCAGCGTTGGCTGAAATAGTTTGCCCTCCACCAGTTCCAGTACCCCTTTTCCAGCGAAGACAAACGCCATCAGGTACATAAAACCGCCGGTGAACAGGAAGAAGGGTTTGAGCGGTAGCCGGACCACCGAGTAGCGCATGACGAGCCAGGCGATCAGCAGAACGACACAGCCGATAACAAATCCGGCGCCGATGGCAAGATGGCCCGGCAGCCCCTGGGCATCGCCAATCAGGGCGTAATAGAACAGCACCGTTTCGGCCCCCTCGCGGTAGACCGCAAGGAAGCTGGTTAACCACAGTCCCACCAGCGAACCGCGCGACAGCGAATGGGAGAGTTTGCCCTCAAGCCAGGCCTTCCAGTGGCGGGCTTCAACTTTGGACAGTAGCCAGTAGCTCATAAGGAACAGCATCACTACCGCAATCAGCATAGTGATCCCCTCCAGCAGCTCGCGGCTGGCGCCGGATTGAGTAAACAGCAGCTGGAAGATAAACGCCGTCGCCACGCTGGCGACCAGCGCCACCATCACCGACTGGCGGATCAGCGGTAGTTTGTCGTGATGGTTGTTTTTAACCAGATACGCGACGATAGCCGCCACAATCAGCAGCGCTTCCAGCCCTTCGCGCACGATGATCATCAGGCTATAGAGCAGCAGGCTCCACTGGGTCTCTTCGCCTTCGCCAAGCATGGTGACCGCTTTTTGCAGATCCGCCTCAAGGGAGGCGGCTTCCGCGGCCAGCCTTTCCTGCGGCTGTCCGGCCTTCATCAGGCTGACCATACGGGTAAAATGGGCCTCCAGAGAAGTTTTAAAGGCCGCATCGCGAGAACCGATTTTGTTCTCCATCCCGGTGGCTTCAAAGCGGTCGAAATAGGTGTCCTGTACGTCGAGGATCGCCTCCTGCCCCTCCCCATTTTGATAGCGCGTTAGCGCGGCGTTGATGCTCTGGTTAATCCCCTGGGCGACGCTTGCCCAGTCCGCGCGGGCGGTCGTTTCATCAGCCAGCGCGGCGTTATCGGCACCAGAGGGAGCGCCCATCGGCCGATCGTCGCGGGTGGTTGGCAGACCCGGCAGAATATCTTCCAGATCCTGTAATAGCGTGGTGACCTGATACGACACCTCGTTCAGGCGGTCAGGCTGGGCGGTCAGAGTCAGCAGCGCGCTAAACTGTTGGTTAATGGCGGCCGCTTCCTTCGCGGAACGATTTTGCCGCACCGAGGTTTCCATTCCGGAGTTTTTAAATCCCTGATACTGCGCCTGCTGCACCTGCTGGCTGGCCTGCGCGTAGTTGCCGGCCTGATACTCCGTTACCGCCTGCGCCATCCTGTCGTCAAGGGTGCGGAAGCTCTCCTGCCAGTGCTGCGCAATGTCATCGCGCGTAAGCGCGGTATGCTGCTCTTCCGCCACCAGCCTATGCCCGCCGTCCAGCACCGGCTCAACTTCACGCAGCGCCTGCTTCAGCCCGTCGATACGTGCCTGCACCTCGCCGATCGGTTTGCCTTCACCGATCATGCGGCGGATCTCGCCGAAAGTGCTCTCCATCTCGTAGCTCTTACGCGCCGAGATATTGATCCGAATTGGCCCTTCAAGGTTTTCAAACACTTCAAAGTAGGCCATTTGCACTTCGCGCCGCGCGTCGGTATTTTTTTGCTGCTGATAAAGTTCTGCCGTTTTATCAAGACGTTGCTCGATATCTTCGATATAAGGCGCATACTGGGTCTGCGCCATCGCGCACGCGCTGCCAAACAACAGGCTCAACAGCATCAGCAGCAGGAAGGAACGAGGGCCAGTCATGACAAATCCCTTGCGAGTTAATGATAATGATTATCGTTGTCATTTTTACTCGCAATGTACATGACCTGGATCATGAAAATGTCAACCTGTGACAATTTATGTAAAATGTTGCAAAGAAATAATTATTAATAACTATCCGTTATTAGCGCGTGAGCGACGCCTGGCTTGCGCGAAATAGCTGTCGTGAGCGCATAAAAAAACCGGCGCGATCTTCGCGCCGGTTATGAGGCATATTTTGGCTTGTTCGATATTAACGGCGTAATATCTCAGGGTTATGCTGTAGCTGCCGGAGAAAATTGCCGTAGCCCTGCTCACCCACCCAATAATTAATACTCTTCTCGACGCCGACGGAGGTTAACGTCGCGCCGCTGATACCATCCACGGTGTAATCATCGTGCTGGCCAGGAGTATTTTGTACGACCTTCAGCGCCGGCTGGCCGTTATTATCGCGTATTTTTTTGCCCGGCCATTGGCGACGCCATTCGGGATCTGTCACGCGCGCGCCCAGCAGCGGCGTCTCATTTTGCTGATAATACAGCAGGTCTTTTACCGTGCGACCATCGGTAGCCAGCGCGATCAGGCCATACATCATCGATTTTGCCCCTTTACCGTAAAAAGGCAGTATAACCTGCTGAATTTCATTATCATTATCGCGAATAAGATAAACCACTGCCCGCGGGCAGCGCTGGCGAATGGGCGTTGGGTTCTGCGCTACTGCCGGTTCACCGCAGCCTTTTTGCCCAGCGGTATCCTCTCCCGGCGCAACAAACTGGCCGCTATCCAGATTAACCTGACGAACGATCACCCGTTTTGCATAGAGCGATTTCAGCGCCTGCAGATCGCGCGGTTCGTTGCCGGTTAAACCCGCCACCTGCAGCACCGCATTTTCTGTCGCCGCATTTTCCGGTACGGCATAATTGTCTTCGGACAGTAAAAACCAGGCGGCAACAATTGCAAAAATAAGAATACAAAACACCATCAAAATTAAAACAATAATTTTACCTTTACGCATGCGCTTCATTTTCCCATCGGTTGGCATCCTTAATACAGAGTGCAATCATTTGCCTCTGGCTGTCCAGAGCTGATGATAATTATTATCGTTATCATTAATTCTGCGGAGCGCCAAAGCCGGCGGGATAAATATCCCCGACTGCAGAGAAAAATATCTCCCCCCTATTTTTTATTTCTCCCCTGTTCTCTGGAGATGATCGCCCAGCGTAACGACAGCCGCGCGCAAACCTTGATCTTCGCCGTTGCTCAGCGCAGCATGGAACGGCAAACACACTAAAACAATAATCTGCAACCCACTCACAGGAGAGAATCAGTGCAAACAGGACATCGCTTCCAGGCCACGGATCTGCATCATTTTGTTAAAACCCTTTTCGCCCATATGGGAAGCTCCCCCACCGAAGCGTCGCTTATCGCCGACCATCTGGTTGCCGCCAACCTGGCCGGACATGACTCCCACGGCGTAGGCATGATCCCGAGCTACGTACGATCCCACGCGCAGGGCTATCTGCAGCTCAACCGCCACGCCAGCGTGATGAAGGACGCGGGTGCGGTTGTCACGCTGGACGGCAACGGCGGCTTCGGCCAGGTCGTGGCCCATGAAGCCATGCAGATCGGTATTGAGAAGGCGAAACAGCACGGTATGGCCGCCGTGGCGCTGCGCAATGCGCATCATATTGGCCGCATCGGCTACTGGGCGGAACAGTGCGCCGCCGCCGGAATGATCTCTATCCATTTCGTAAACGTGGTTGGCAACGTGATGGTCGCCCCGTTCCGCGGCAAAGATAGCCGCTTCGGCACGAACCCGCTGTGCGTGGTTTTTCCGCGCGCCGGCCATCCGCCGCTACTGCTGGATTACGCCACCAGCGCCATCGCTTTTGGTAAAACCCGCGTTGCCTGGCATAAAGGCGTGCCGGTCCCCGCAGGGTCGCTGATCGACGCTCGCGGCGTCCCCACGACCGACCCGGCGGTGATGCAGACGTCGCCGCTGGGGGCGCTGCTGACCTTTGCCGAACACAAAGGCTACGCGCTGGCGACGCTGTGCGAAATTATCGGCGGCGCGGTATCCGGCGGTAAAACTTCGCATCAGGAGACGCTGCAGGGCAGCGTGGACGCTATCTTCAACTGCATGACCACCATTATTCTCAGCCCGGAAGCGTTCGATGCGCCGGATATGCAGCGCGAGACCGAAGCGTTTATCGACTGGTGTAAACAGTCGCCGCACGAGCCTGACGCGCCGATTCTGGCCCCGGGCGAGTGGGAAGAGGCTAACCGCCAGCAGCGCCTGGCGGAGGGCATTCCGCTGGACGCCGGAAGCTGGCAGGCGATTTGCGCCGCCGCCGAAGAAGTCGGTTTACCCGCCGACACCCTCGCGCGGCTGCGGCAGAAGCTGGCCTGATTTTCCCGCCATGACGCCCGCCCGGGCGTCATGTCATCGTCATTAGTGTCGACATCACTGCCGCCATCTCTTTTCCGAACAAATATTATCTTTATATTCAATGAATTAATTTTTGGCACGCGCTGTGCATAACGCTTGCGTCATTTGCCGGTACGCTGGCTTATGGCGCCCTGACACCGGCGGGCCGGGCCCGGTCTGTCCGTTGTTGTTTATTCACTGTTAACAGGTCTGTTACTGATGAAAAAAATCACGAGCGTTTGCCCTTATTGCGGGGCCGGTTGCAAACTTAAGCTGGTCGTCGAAAACAATAAAATTATCCGAGCCGAAGCCGCTGATGGCGTCACCAACCAAAATCAGCTGTGCCTTAAAGGCTATTACGGCTGGGATTTTCTCAACGATACCCAGCTGCTGACGCCGCGTCTGCAGCAGCCGATGATTCGCTATCAAAAAGGCGGCAAATTCACCCCGGTAAGCTGGGATGAAGCTATCCGCTATACGGCGAAAAAACTGCGTGAAATAAAGGAGAAGCATGGCCCGCGCGCCATTATGACGACCGGTTCATCCCGCGGTACCGGCAATGAAACCAACTATGTGATGCAGAAGTTCGCCCGCGGCGTGCTCCACACCAATAACGTCGACTGCTGCGCCCGCGTCTGCCACGGCCCGTCGGTAGCCGGACTTCAGCTGGCGCTGGGTAACGGCGCGATGAGCAACTCGATCAGCGATATCGAAAACTCAAAATGCCTGCTGGTCTTCGGCTATAACTGCGCCGACTCTCACCCTATCGTCGCCCGCCGGGTGATTAAAGCCCGGGAAAACGGCGCGAAAATCATCGTCTGCGACCCGCGCCGTATCGAAACCGCGCGCATCGCCGATCGCCATCTGCAGCTCAACAACGGCAGCAACATGGCGCTGGTCAACGCCTTCGCCCACGTCCTGCTGGAAGAGGATCTCTATAACCACGATTACGTCGACCGTTTTACCGAGGGGCTCGACGCCTATCGCGAAACGGTAAAAGACTATTCACCTGAAGCCGTAGAGGAGATAGTCGGCGTGCCGGCCGCTGAAATTCGCCAGGCGATGCGCATGTTTGCCGCCGCCCCCTCCGCGACCATTATGTGGGGCATGGGCGTCACCCAGTTCGGCCAGGCGGTGGACGTCGTCAGAGGGCTGGCCAGCCTCGCGCTGTTAACCGGTAACCTCGGACGCGCCAACGTCGGCGTAGGCCCGGTGCGCGGGCAAAACAACGTTCAGGGTGCCTGCGATATGGGCGTATTGCCAAATATGTTCCCCGGCTACCAGGACGTCACCGACGCCAGCGTTCGCGATAAGTTTGCTAAAGCATGGGGCGTTAACCCGGCGGTCATGGACGACCAGGTCGGCACCCGAATCACCGAAGTGCCGCACAAAGCGCTGGCCGGCGAAATCAAAGCCTACTACATCATGGGGGAAGATCCGCTGCAAACGGAAGCCGATTTGGGCCTGGTGCGCAAAGGGATTGAGGCGCTCGATTTCGTGGTGGTGCAGGATATCTTTATGACCAAAACCGCAGAGATCGCCGATGTGCTGCTGCCCGCCACCTCCTGGGGCGAACACGGCGGCGTCTTCACCTGCGCCGATCGCGGTTTCCAGCGCTTCGAGCAGGCGGTTATCGCCACCGGCAACGTTAAGCGCGACTGGGAAATCATTTGCCTGCTGGCCAGCGAAATGGGCTACCCGATGCATTACGACAATAACCAGCAAATCTGGGACGAAATGCGCGAGCTTTGCCCCCTGTTCTACGGCGTCACTTATGAAAAAATGGGCGATATGAACCACGTTCAGTGGCCGTGTCCGACGCTGGATCACCCCGGTACGCCGTGGCTGTATAAAGATAATCTCTTCGACACGCCGACCGGCAAAGGCCAGCTGTTTGCCGCCCCGTGGCGAGCGCCGGCCGAAACCCCGGATGAAGCCTACCCGCTGGTGCTCTGTACCGTGCGCGAAGTGGGCCACTACTCGTGCCGTTCGATGACCGGTAACTGCGCGGCCCTGCAGTCGCTTGCCGATGAGCCGGGCCGGGTGCAAATCAATCGCGCCGACGCGCAGCGTCTCGGCATCGCCGATCAGCAGCTGGTGTGGGTGAGCTCGCGACGCGGTAAGGTGATTACCCGCGCCGACATTAGCGATCGCATTAACCAGGGCGCGGTGTATATGACCTACCAGTGGTGGGTGGGTGCCTGTAACGAGCTGACGCAGGATAATCTCGATCCGATCTCGAAAACGCCGGAAACCAAATATTGTGCGGTGAAGGTAGAGGCTATTGCGGATCAGCGCTGGGCCGAGCAGTATGCATGGAACAGCTACAGCGAGATGAAAGCCCGCCTGAAAGCGGCCGTGAACGTGTAAAACACCGGAGGGAGAGACGTGCTTCTCCCTCCATATCAAGTTTTGCTCCCGGGGGCGGCGCGCAACGCGCCTTGCCCGGGCTACAGGTTCAGTGCCGTCTGCGGGCCGGTAGCCCGGACAGATGCGCAGCATCGCCTCCGGGAAACTCTGCCACTCTGCGCGCGGCTCCCGGGGGCGGCGCGCAACGCGCCTTGCCCGGGCTACGGGTTCAGTGCCGTCTGCGGGCCGGTAGCCCGGACAGATGCGCAGCATCGCCTCCGGGATCGGTCTCTTACGCCAGCAGCGTCTCCACCAGCGTCGTCCACAGCGCCACGCCGTGCGGAATCAGTTCATCGTTAAAATCATAGCCGGCATTATGCAGCGGCTTTGACGCCGTCTCGCCATCGGTGCCGATCCAGAAATAAGCGCCCGGGCAGGCCTCCAGCATGCAGGCAAAATCTTCCGATGCCATGGACGGATTACCGTTCCAGATCACCGCCGACTCGCCCAGAAGCGCACTCGCCACCTCACGAACTTTCTGCGCTTCAGCAGGATGGTTGGTGGTCACCGGATAGCCGGGATACCAGGCGATTTTGCCTTCCACGTCTGATACCTGCGGCTGGGCGGCGACATAGCTCTCGATCAGCCCCCTGACCCGCTCGCGCACCTGGTTGTTCAGGCAGCGAAAGGTGCCGCGCAGCACGACTTTATCCGGCAGCACGTTAATCGCCTCCCCGCCGGAAATCTGGGTAATGCTTACCACCGTGGATTCCTGCGGCGACAGGCGGCGCGACGGAATGGTTTGCAGCGCCATAATCAGCTGTGCCGCGGCGACAATCGGGTCCGCCCCGCGCTCCGGCATCGCCGCATGGCAGCTCTTGCCGGTCAGGGTGATTTCAAACGCATCGAGAGAGGCCATCATCGCTCCGCTGCCGATCGCCACCTGGCCCAGCGGCATACCCGGCCAGTTATGCAGCGCGTAAATGGCATCCATCGGGAAGCGCGCAAACAGCCCCTCTTCCACCATTTTACGCGCGCCGCCCAGGTTCTCTTCAGCAGGCTGAAAAACAAAGTGCACAGTGCCGCGAAAGCATCGGGTCTGCGCCAGATGGGCCGCCGTCGCCAGCAGCATCGCGCTATGGCCGTCGTGGCCGCAGGCGTGCATCACGCCCGGGTTTCGCGATTTATAGCCGACGTCGCTCAGCTCGGTTATCGGCAGCGCATCCATATCGGCCCGCAGGCCAATTACCGGACCGGGGCCGTTCTCCAGCGTCGCGACCACGCCCGTACCCGCCAGCCCGCGATGCACCTGAAGGCCAAATGAAGCGAGCAGTTCAGCCACCCGGCGCGACGTTTCCTGTTCCTGATACCCCAGCTCAGGGCAAGCATGAAAATCACGTCGCCAGCGAATGGCCTCGGCGATCAGTGAAGGGGACACAGCCATGACATACTCCTTTCCTGCACAGCTTCAGCGCTGAACGAGTGTTTTATGCGATTTTTTAGGGCTACGGGTAACCCGCTAGCCTATTGGTTATATCCTTTCGCCCGCTCGCTGACAACTTCCGCCAAACCCAGCGCCAACGCGCCCCTGCGCGGCATCCGGCCTGCACTGCGTTTTTTTGTAGTCATATCAACGGTGACATAAGGCGTGCGATTAATTATTATGCAGCTATACTGGCGTTTTGCCGAATAATTCACTCTACAGACCTCCTTAACCGAAAATAAAATGTTCAACCCAGAGCAGAATCGTCTTGCCCCCACGCTGGCGATGATCATGGCGGCTTCATTAGTGGGATTTATCACCGGATACACGGTGCCCTTAATCAGTCTGGAGCTGGCGCAGCAGCAGATTGATACCGTTTACGTCGGCCTGCTGGCCGCGCTTCCGCCAGCGGGGATGATGATCTCCTCCTTCCTCTCACCCGCGCTGTGCCGGCGTTTCGAGATGGGGCTTCTGCTCTCCGTCAGCCTGGTGGCGCTGGCGGCAGCTACGATCGCCTCCTGCCTGTCGTTTGATATGCTTCATCTCCTGCTGCCGCGTCTGGTGACCGGCCTGGCGTCAGGGGTAATTATCGTCATTGGCGAAAGCTGGATCACCGGCGGCGCGGCGGGGAAAAATCGGGCCACCCTGACCGGCATTTATGCCTCCGCCTTTACCGGCTGTCAGCTTGCGGGGCCGCTGCTGATCTCCGCCGGAGAGGCCTGGCAATCCTGGACGCTGCTGTTGGTCGGCGTGGTGACCCTCGCCTGCCTGCTGATGCTGCGCCACCTGCCAACCGGCAGCCGCGAACGGCTGGCGGAACGGGCCAGCTGGCGCAGCCTCGGCGCTTTTTTACCGGTGCTGGCTTCCGGCGTTTTCTGCTTTGCCTTTTTTGATGCCAGCATACTGGCGCTGCTGCCGCTTTACGGTATGGATAAAGGGCTGAATGAAGTGACGGCGGTATTGCTGGTTACGGTAGTACTTACCGGCGATGCCGTATTTCAGGCGCCGCTGGGCTGGATTGCCGACCGCTTCGGCATCCGCCGCGTACATCTGACCTGCGCAATGGTCTTCTGCCTCGCCCTGCTGGCCCTGCCGTTCCTGCTGGCATCGTACATCCAGCTGATTGTCGGCTGCCTGATTCTCGGCGCCGCGGCGGGGGCACTCTATACCCTATCGCTGGTCCGCGCCGGGAAAACCTTCTCCGGGCAGAAGCTGATAATGATCAACGCCCTGCTGGGCTTCTTTTGGTCTGCGGGCAGCGTGGCCGGCCCGGTGGTCAGCGGCTTGTTGATCAGCGTCTCGGGCTATGACGGCCTGCTTATCACGCTGTTTGTCAGCGGCGCGCTGTTCCTGCTGATTCAGTGCCTGGGCAAAAACGAAAAAGCGCTACTGGCGGACGAACGTGAGCGCGAAGAAGAGAGGGATGATATTCGCGAGGCGGCGCAGTAACGCTTAAGGGCAGTCACGGTTTGACAGAACGAAAGCGCCCTCATCGCCCGCGCAAGGTCTTCTCCCCGGCAGCGCCGTCGCGCGCCGGGGCCGGGAGTCGTTAAAGCACTTTACTCAAAAACGCGGCGGTGCGCGGGTTAGTCGGCGCGCCAAAGATCTGCGCCGGTTTACCCTCTTCCTGAATGATGCCCTGGTCGATAAAGATAACCCGGTCGGCCACTTCACGGGCAAAGCCCATCTCGTGGGTTACGATCACCATGGTCATCCCTTCGCTGGCGAGATTTTTCATCACCTCCAGCACGTCGCCCACCAGCTCAGGATCGAGCGCCGAAGTGGGCTCATCAAACAGCATAATCGATGGCTTCATCGCCAGCGCGCGCGCGATGGCCACGCGCTGCTGCTGGCCGCCGGAAAGGCTGGAGGGCCAGGCGTCGCGCTTATCGCTCAGTCCGACTTTCGCCAACAGCTCTTCCGCCAGATGCGTTGCCTCCGCACGCGCCATGCCGCGCAGGCTCATCGGGGCCATAATCAGGTTTTCCAGCACCGTTTTGTGCGGGAACAGATTGAAGCGCTGAAAAACCATACCAACGCTTTCCCGCATCTTATTCAGGTCGGTCGCGCGATCGTGAGCGGCATAGCCGTTCACCTCGACTTCGCCTTCGCTAACGGTTTCCAGCGCGTTCATGCAGCGCAGGAAGGTGCTTTTCCCGGAACCGGACGGCCCGATGATACAGACCACTTCCTGTGGCTTAATATCGCAGCTGATGCCGCGCAGAACGTGGCTGTCGCCGAAGCGCTTGTGTAAATTATGAATGTGAATCACTTTTGCCAAACCTCTTTTCCAGACGGTTAACCAGCTGCGCCAGCAGGAAAGTAATAACCCAGTACACCAGAGAGATGGTCAGGTAGGGTTCCCAGTAGGTGGCGTAAGCGCCGGAAACGGTGCGCGCGGCGTAGGCCAGGTCCGCCAGACCAATAGCCGACGCCAGCGAGGAGTCCTTGACGATGGCGATGGCGTTGTTGCCCAGCGGCGGCAGTATGCGGCGAAACGCCTGCGGCAGAATCACCTGACGCATGGTTTTCCACCACGGCATTCCCAGCGCGCGGGAAGCTTCCATCTGCCCCTTATCGATCGACTGGATCCCGGCGCGGAAAATCTCCGATACGTAAGCCCCGGCGTTCAGCGTAATCGCCACGATACAGGAGAGAAACGCGCCGTAGTTTGAGCGCAGCTCGCGGGCAAAATCGGCGCTCATCATGCCGCTGGTCACCAGCAAACCGTCGCGGGGATTGATAAACAGCGGCACCAGCGCAAAGTGCACCACCATAATTTGCACGAACAGCGGCGTGCCGCGAAACGCGCTGACGTAAAAGCGCACCGGAAACTGCACCAGGTAACGCAGAACGTACTTCCATACCCCATGTTCGGCTTTCGCCATGCGCCCCAGCCCGAGGGTCAGCCCCCACAGGGTGCCGAGGATCACGCAGATAATGGTACATTTAATGGTCATCAGGGCACCGTCCATAAACAGCGGACCGTACTCCTCAATGATCTCCCAACGGAATCCCGTCATAGCCCTTCCCTAAAAAATACGGCTATCGCCAGTGTCGATAGCCGTGATGAAAACAAAAATCGAATTATTGCTGCGCTGGCAGTGTCGGAACGTTCTCGTCGAACCAGGTTTTATAGATTTTGGCGTAAGTGCCGTCAGCGACGATCTTCTGTAAACCGGCGTTTATTTTCGCCTGCAGCTCGCTGTTGCCTTTGGCCACCGCGATGCCGAAATACTGGCGCTCAAATTTGGCATCCGGCACCAGCTTGAACTGCTTCTCGGGGTGCTGCTTAATGTAATATTTCACCACGCCGACGTCGCCGACCGCGGCGCTTACGCCGTCTTCAAACAGCTCCTGCAGCATCAGCGGGGTATTATCAAAACGCTTGATTGACGTGCTGTTCTTACCCAGCACCTCGGAAACCACAATATCGCCGGTGCTGGAGTTCACCACGCCGACTTTCTCATTTTTCAGCGCCTCAAGGGAGGTGACTTTCGAATCCGCCGGCACGACGATGGACTGCTCGGCCGGGAAATAAGGGGCGGAGAAATCCACCATTTGCTTACGCTTATCGGTGATGGTGATCCCGGAAATAATAATGTCGCGATCGCCGGTACTGAGGGTGGCGAAGATCCCTTCCCACGGCGTATTGACCAGTTTGATATCAAAGCCTTCCGCTTTGGCGATCGCTTTAATGATATCGATATCAAAACCTTCCAGCTGTTTTTGGCTGTTCTCAAATTCAAATGGGCGATAGGTGCCGCCGGAGCCCACCACATACGTTTGCTGAGCCGCCTGAGCGGTGCCGATCATTGCTGCCACCAGGCAACATGCTTTCATCCAGTTCTTAACCATGACAACTCCGTTTTATGCATTAATTTTGCATAAAAATACACACAGTCAGCATGGCATGCAACCGGAAACCTTCCCGACGGTAAATTATCTGTCGTTTAGCTTCGTTTACCGCCGGATTTACCAATAGCCCGATGCAATTCATTGATCCGCTTCATCGATTTCACCGTTTTTTGCGGCGCGGTGGAGGCGACCGACAGCACAATCATCTCCAGGCATACCAGCACCGTACCGTGCAGCGGCACCCGACCGTTATCGCCGCCGCGCGGCACCTCAATCACCACCTGCGCCTCCTGGCTAAAGCGAGAATCCACCGCCTGGGTCAGCAAAATCGTCGGTATTCCCAGTCGCCGGGCCTCGCGCAGGGTCGTCATCCCCTCCCGGTGCGGCGACTTTTGCCCCATCATAATCAGCACGTCGCCGCGCTGCAGGCCGATCAACTGCTCGGCGAGGCTAAACCCGGTGCGGTTCATCACGTACGAAGGCAGACCGATGCGGCTCAGCAGCCGGGCGGTATATTCCGCCAGAATGCCCGAGGCGCCGATCCCGAAAATCCCCACCTGGCGGGCGTCGGTCAGCAGCGCCACCGCCTGCGCCACCGCCGCACGGTTGGCGGGGCGCGACAGCACTTCGCAGGCCCGCTGATGCCCGTCCAGCACGAAATCGATGCTCGAATTGACGTCGCTGGACAAGGCGCTCACCGTGGAGATCATTTTTTCCGACGAGGTCGCCGACGGGCCGAACCAGCGCTCCATGGTCTGCTTCAGCTCCCGCAGGCCGGCGAAGCCGAGCGCCTGGATGGCGCGCACCACCGTGGCGTCCGAGGTATTCGTCGCGGCGGCGATTTCCATAGCCGTGCGATCCAGCACCGCTTCCCGGTTTTCGTTGATATAGCTCACCACCGCCAGCAAACGCGGCGACAGTTGATGCGCGCGAGCGCGAAAACGTTCACCGAACAGGTCCACCCGTCCCTTCTCTCTTTTAACCACCGTTTTCATTGCAATCCCTCGGGCAAAGGACGACCGGCAATGTGCGACTGCACCTGGGCGACCATCAGCGACAGCGCGGCGTAGGAGTTAGAGATAACCTCCTCGCGCGGCAGCAGAATATAGCGCCCGGTGCGGCAGGCGCGCATAAAGTCGCACCAGCCGGGCATCGCGCTCTCCATCGCCTGCAGCTCATCCTGCGGCCTGCCGCCGGTATCGGAACGCCAGGTGGCAAATACGAAATCGGCGTCCAGCGCCGGTAGCTGCTCGGCGCTGACGTCAATACGCTGGCCATCGGGGATGTTGTCGATCAGCGGCGGAAAGCGAAATCCGGCATCGCGCAGCACGCGTCCCAGCGCATGATAGGCGTGATGCACGGTAACCTTGCCGTTGTTGGCCTGAATCACCGAAACCACGATTTTTTGCGTGTCCACTATCGACTTCAGCTGGGCAATCTGCGCCTGATAGCGGCGTTCGAGAATCAATAACCGCGGCTGGGTGCCGGTGAGCTGCGCCAGCTTGCTATAGATGCGCGGCGCGCTGCCCTGCAGGTGGTCGATGCTGACCGTCGGCGCAATCTTCTCCAGCTGCTCCACCGAAACGTGGCGGCTGGGCTCGGTAATAATCAGGTCCGGTTCCGCCGCGGCTACCGCCTCGAGATCGATATCCGCCGTGCCGATAAACCGAATCGCGCTGTTATCAAAATCAACGCCGGTCAGCTGAGCGCTGGCGCGTAAAAAGTGGCTGCCGTCCGGACGCGTCCGGCCATGGCTGGCCACCGGCGGGGCGCCAAGCTCAATCAGCGGGATGGTGATATCCAGATCGTGCATCGACACAATGCGCTGCGGATGTCGTGGAACGGTGACCGTGCGACCTAAGTCGTCGGTAAAGGTTTGCGTATCGGCGGCCGAGGCGACGCCCGCCAGCAGCACCAGCAGAGAAACGAACCAACGCATAGCGATCCTTTTTGATTTACAGGGCGTCACGACGACGCCAGAGCAGAACGATAAAAAACGGGCAACCGACCAGAGCGATGACGATCCCAGCGGGGATCTGCAGCGGCGCGAACGCCAGTCGGCCAATGGTATCGGTGACTAACACCAGCAGCGCGCCAATTAACGCGCTGCCGCAGAGCAGCGCCACCTGGCCGCCGCGCAGCAGAAAACGCGCCATATGCGGCGCCATCAGGCCAACAAAGCCAAGGCTACCGACGCAGGAGACGCTGGCGGAGGTGAGCAGCACCGGCGCGAAAAAGCGCAACAGGGTGAGCTGCTGCAGACGTATGCCGAGGCCGATGGCCGTGCGGTCGCCGAGCAGCGCCACATCGGCGGCTCTGGCGGTCAAAAAAAGGATCATCGCCCCGGGCAGCGCCCAGCAGAAGGCAACGACCAACAGCGGCCAGGTCGCCGCGTGCAAACTCCCCGCCAGCCAGATCATCGCCGTTTGTACATCGCGCACGTCGGCGGTGGTCATAAAAATACCGACCGCCGCCGCCAGCGTCCACGACACGCCGATGCCAATGAGAATAAAGCGCGGGCGCGAACAATCGCGGGCCAGCGCCAGAACCAGCAGCGCCACCAGCACGCCGCCGAGCATTCCCGCCAGCGGCCGCCAGACCAGGCCCACCGCCGGGAAGAACAGCACCAGCGCCAGGACGACAATGCTGGCCCCCTCCTTCACCCCGATAAGCCCGGGATCCGCCAGACCGTTGCGGGTAATGCTCTGCATCGCCGCGCCGGCCAGACCGAGCATCGCCCCGCACAGCAGCGCCATAAACAGCCTCGGCAGGCGGATATCAAACAGAATAAATCGCTGCTGTTCGCCCACGTTTTCCCCACCCAGCAGCGCATGGAACAGGGTACCGGAGGACATCGGGAAACTGCCGCGGGTCAGGCCAAACAGCGCCAGCAGCAGGATGACGAGCAGCGCAACAGCGGCGATGTTTAATGCCGCGGGCCGCAGCAGAATGTGCCAGCGGCCGCAGGTCAGCGGCCGAAAGCCGGCGCGACGGACGGCATTTTTCATTTAAAAAACCTCGCGGCGATAACAATAAACACCGGCGCCCCCACCAGCGCGGTCATTGCGCCGGTCGCCAGCTCCTGGGGGGCCGCCAGCGTGCGGGCGGCGATATCCGCCAGCAGCAGCACCAGGGCGCCAACCGGAGCGGCCAGCGGCAGCGCCAGGCGAATATCTTCGCTAATCAGCCGGCGCACCGCGTGGGGGACCACCAGCCCGACAAAGCCGATCGGCCCGGCCACCGCCACCGCGGAGCCGCACAAAAGCGCAATGGCGGCCAGCCCCAGCAGGCGGGTCTGAACGATTTTCACCCCCAGCCCCAGCGCGACCTTATCGCCCAGCGCCAGCACGTTCAGACGCGGGGCAATGATCAGCGCGATCGCCAGCCCCGCCAGCGCCGGAAGTAGCGCAGCGCGCAGCGTTTGCCAGTTCAGCCCGGCAAGATCGCCCGCCAGCCAGGTACGCATCGCCAGTAGCGTTTGTTCATCGAGGATCAGAATCGCCGCCGTCACCGCCGAGGCAAAGGCCGACAGCGCCACCCCGCACAGGGTAATGCGCAGCGGCGTGACGCCACCGCGACCGGACGACGACAGCAGCATCACGCCGCCAAACAGCAGCGCCGCGCCGCAGGCGGCGGTCAGCGGCCTGGCTAACGCGACGCCGCCGAGGCTGATCCCCAGCGCCGATGTCGCCACCACCGCCAGCGAAGCGCCGGCGTTAAGACCGAGAATATGCGGCTCACCCAGCGGATTGCGGATCACGGTTTGCAGCAGCAGGCCCGCCACGCCGAGCGCCGCGCCGGTGAGCAGCGCCGCCGCGAGACGTACCAGACGTAAATCAACGATAATTCGGTGGTCAAAATTGCGCGGATCGTAATGGAACAGCGCCTGCAACACCGTTTGCGGGGCAATCCAGCGCGCGCCGAGCCCGAGATGCACCAGCGAGCCGCCCAGCAGCAGCAGGCTCAGCAATACCAGCGCCAGCCGGGGCCGGGATTGTCGGCGCTGCAGCAGCAGCGCTGAGGCGCTCATAAAGCTTTCTCCTCACGAGCGCGGAACGGCATAAAAAAGGGCTTGCCGGTCTGCGGGTTGAGCGACATCTGAACGTCCACGTCAAAGACGTTTTTGATCAGCTCCGGCGTGCAGATTTCCTGTTCATTAATCACCCCGGCGATCTGCCCTTTTTTGAGAAATACCAGCAGGTCGGCATAGTTCACCGCAAAGTTCAGGTCGTGCAGGACGGTCACCACGGTGCGGCCGTGTTCGCGGGTTAAGGTTTGCAGCAGTTCGAGGATATCGACCTGATAGCGCAGATCGAGCCAGGTAGTGGGTTCATCCAGCAGAATCGTCGCCGTTTGCTGAGCGAGGGCCATTGCGATCCAGCAGCGCTGGCGCTGGCCGCCGGAGAGGCTATCCACCGGTAAATGAGCGAATTCTGCGGTGCCGGTGAGCCGTAGCGCCTCTTCCACCGCCCGTTCATCGGCTTGCGACCATTGCCGCATCAGCCCCTGCCACGGATAGCGCCCGCGCGAAACCAGTTCAAAAACCGTCAGCCCCTCCGGGGTCAGCGGCGATTGCGGCAGAATGCCCAGCCGACGGGAAACTTCCCGGGTCGGCATCTGGTGAATCACCTCGCCGTCCAGACGTACGCAGCCCCCCAGCGGCTTGAGCATCCGGGCGATAGTCGACAGCAGCGTCGATTTACCCGAACCGTTGGCACCGGCCAGAACGGTCATTTTCCCGTGAGGAATGGTGAGATGAATATTGTCGATAATTAACGTCTGGCCATATCCGGCCGACAGGGAATCAAGGACGATTCCCTGCTCTGCAGGCAACACCCGCTGTGGCATAACTCGCTCCCGCGCCGCAACGGCGTGGCATCGGGCCCGCGCGTTCCGCACTCAAACATAAATAAATCTCATTCTCTTTTGATCATGCGGTGGATGAATGTAGTAGTCAAGACCCCATTACCGCGTCTGACTTCACGCTTTATCACCTCCGCGTCAATGACCAGGTAAAAAATTTATTATCAATAAAAACAAGAAAATAAACGCTTACCATCTCGTCAGATCGCCGCTAAATGATTGATTATTCATTTCGCCGATTTTTTATCTTACATAACGTTTACTACTACATTTCTTCGTGTTTGAATGATTCTCAATTACATATCTGGCGCGCGTTACGGCGTAAAAAACAGCCAGGTTTATTTTCCAGGGCAATGATTTTATTGGCTTTACCTCACCGCAAAGGCGAGGTTCGTTCACGAGAAACAACAATGACTCCATTAAATGTCCCTTCTTCGGCATTAAAAGGGCGTGCGCTTTTTTCACTAATTTTTTTCACCTCACCGGGATTATTGGCAGCGGTTAATAGCGCCGATACAACAAAAAAAACCGCCGACGAGACCATGACGGTCGTGGCCGACGGCAGCAGGCAAAGCGCCACTAACGGTTATCAGCCGGTCAATACGTCAACCGCTACCCTGACCTCCATGCCGATGCTGGATATTCCTCAGGTCGTCAATACTGTCAGCGAACAGGTGCTGCAGGATCAGCACGCGACGAACCTCGATGAAGCGCTGTATAACGTCGCCAACGTGGTGCAAACTAATACCCTCGGCGGAACCCAGGATGCCTTTACCCGCCGCGGCTTCGGCGCTAACCGCGATGGTTCAATCATGACCAACGGCTTGCGCACCGTACTGCCGCGCAGTTTTACCGCCGCCACCGAACGCGTCGAAGTGCTTAAAGGCCCGGCCTCAACGCTGTACGGTATTCTCGACCCCGGCGGATTAATCAACGTGGTGACCAAACGCCCGGAGCGCACTTTTGGCGGCTCTGTTTCCGCCACCTCCACCAGCTTTGGCGGCGGTACCGGCCGATTTGACGTCACCGGCCCCATTGACGGGACGCCGCTGGCGTATCGGGTTATTGGCGAATATCAGCATGAAGATTACTGGCGTAATTTCGGCAAAGAGAAGAGCAGCTTTATTAACCCCTCTCTGACCTGGTTCGGCGAGCGGGCGACGGTGAACGTGTCATATTCGCACCGTAACTACAGTACTCCCTTCGATCGCGGCACCATCTTCGATCTGAACACCGGTCATGCGGTGAACGTCGACCGTAAAACCCGTTTTGATGAACCGTTTAATATTACCGACGGTTATTCCGATCTCGCGCAGCTGAATGCCGAATACCGTCTCAGCGACGCCTGGACCGCCCGCTTCGACTACAGCTACAGCCAGGATCATTACAACGACGATCAGGCCCGGGTAATGGCCTACGACTCGGCGACCGGCAACCTGACCCGCCGCGTCGATGCCACACACGGTTCAACCCAGAAAATGCACTCTTCGCGAGCGGATTTACAGGGTAACGTGGTTATTGGCGGCTTTTACAACGAGATCCTCACTGGCCTGGCCTATGAGAATTACGATCTGCTGCGCACCGATATGATCCGCTGTAAGAACGTCAAGGGTTTCAATATCTATAATCCGGTCTACGGTACTGTTGGCAAATGCTCCAGCGCTTCGGCATCCGACAGCGACCAGCGCATTCAGCAGGAGAGCTACGCGGGCTACGTTCAGGACGCGCTCTATCTTACCGATAAATGGATTGCCGTTGCCGGAGTGCGCTATCAGTATTACACCCAGTACGCTGGTAAGGGCCGCCCGTTTAACGTCAATACCGACAGCAGCGACCAAAAATGGACGCCGAAAGCGGGCCTGGTTTATAAGCTGACGCCGTCCGTTTCGTTGTTCGGTAACGTAGCGCAGTCGTTTATGCCGCAGTCCTCTATCGCCAGCTATATCGGCAACCTGCCGCCGGAAGAGTCCACGGCGTACGAGCTGGGCGCAAAGTTTGAGCTGTTCAACGGCGTCACCGCCAATATTGCGCTGTTTGATATTGATAAGCGCAACGTTCTCTACACGGAATCCGTGGGTGATGAAACCGTGGCGAAAACCGCCGGTAAGGTGCGCTCTCGCGGCGTCGAAGTTGACGTGGCCGGATCCTTGACCGATAACCTGAGCGTCATCGCCAGCTACGGCTATACCGATGCGAAGGTCACCGACGATCCGGATTACAAAGGCAAACCGCTGCCGAACGTGCCGAAACACACCGGTTCGCTGTTCCTGAGCTATGACATTCATAACGTCTACGACAGCAATACGCTGACGGTGGGCGGCGGCGGTCGCGCGGTGAGCAAACGTTCCGGGACCAACGGCGCGGATTATTATCTGCAGGGCTATGCGGTGGCGGATGTGTTTGCCGCCTATAAGATGAAGCTGCAATATCCGGTCACCCTGCAGGTTAACGTGAAGAACCTGTTCGATAAGACTTATTACACCTCCTCCATCGGCACCAATAACCTCGGTAACCAGATCGGCGATCCGCGGGAAGTGCAGTTTACGGTGAAGATGGATTTTTAAGCCTCATCCCTGTCCCGGATCGCGGCGCGCGGCGCCTTATCCGGGCTACCACACTGCCCGCCAAACGGTCAGAATGAGCGCAATCCCTGTAGCCCGATGTGATGGACGCCTCCCCCTTACGGCATCAAAGTGCCAGACTGAGG
>NZ_JBEAFR010000061.1:0-89321 GCF_040062315.1 Klebsiella sp. GW_Kp181 | reverse complement strand
CTCAGTCTGGCACTTTGATGCCGTAAGGGGGAGGCGTCCATCACATCGGGCTACGAGTTCACAGCAATCTGCGGGCCGGTAGCGCGGACCAGGCGCGCCAGCGCCGCCTTCGGGAACGGTATCAGGGTGAAGCATCGGCGTGGTTTTTCCCCGGCTCGCGCTGCGCTTAGCCGGGCTACGAGTTCACAGCAATCTGCGGGCCGGTAGCCCGGACAAGGCGCGTCAGCGCCGCCTCCGGGACGGTGTCAGTTATAACTGTTACCCATGTTTCCGGTCTAAAGTGTTACCCATGTTTCCGGTTCATACCCTGCGCTGACCGGGCTACGAGTTCACAGCAATCTGCGGGTCGGTAGCCCGGACAAGGCGCGTCAGCGCCGCCTCCGGGAGAACGATCGGCGCGTAGCTTAATGCTTCACCAGCGTGGCAAAGTAGTAGACCAGCGGAATCGCAAGGATCCACAGGCCGATGGGGATTTCCCGCCATTTGCCGGCGATGGTTTTGATCACGACATAAAACAGCAGCCCGCCGGCAATCCCGGTACCGAAGCTATTGGCAATCAGCGTAATCATTACCATCATCAGCACCGGCAGGCCGTCGGTGAAGTTTGCCAGATCCACTTTGCGCAGGCCGCTGAACATATTCAGGCCGATGAGGATCAGCGCAGGTGCGGTCGCCTCTTTCGGGATCATCAGCGCTACCGGCGTAAACAGCAGCATCAGGAGAAACATTACCGCCGCCGACAGCGCGGTTAACCCGGTTTTACCGCCGGCTTCCGCTGCCGCCGAGGATTCAATCAGCGCGGTCGCCGCCGGAATACCCAGCCAGGGACCTATAGCTGCAGCGATTGAGTCGACCATAAACGGGCGATTGATATGCGGCATATTGCCTTCTTCATCCAGCAGACCCGCTTCGCCGCCCACGGCCAGAGTGGTGCCCATCGTGGAAAAGAACTCTGAGGCGAAAAAGACGAACAGGAACGGCAGAAAGGCGATATTCAGCGCGCCCAGCATATCGATTTGCCCCAGCACCGGCGTCAGCGAATGCGGCATATCGATAAAACTGCCCGGGAGTCTGGTAACGCCCATCGGAATACCGACCAGGGTTGCAAAGAGAATCGCCCACAGAATCGAGCCGGGGATTTTTCTTGCCTGCAGGGCAATGGCCAGAAACAGCCCGCAGAGCGCAACCAGCGCCCCCGGCGAAAGGAAATCCCCGAGCATCAGGGCGTTGGTTTTGGCGTTAGCCAGCACCAGTCCGGCGTTACGGAAGCCCAATACCGCGACGAACAGCCCAATGGACGCCGTCAGACCGAGCTTGATCGACTGCGGCACCGAACGGGTTACCACTTCACGCAGGCCGAATTTGGTCAGCAGGAAAAACAGAATCCCCGACCAGCAGGCGATACCAAGCCCGATCTGCCAGCCAATGCCTTCGCTGCCCGCCAGCGTGACGCCGACCAGCACCGAACCGCCGATGCCCGGCCCGACGATAAACGGCAGGTTGGCATAAAACGCCATCAGCAGCGTGCCGCCGACGAACACCAGAATCGTGCCGGTGGTTGCCGCGCCTTTATCCATCCCGCCCACCGCCAGCAGGCCGGGGATAACCACCAGTAGATAGGCGGCGGCGAGAAAACCGGTGATGCCCGCGAGGCATTCGGTGCGCAGCGTGCTGCCGCGGGAATACAAGGCAAAACGGCGCTCCAGCCAGCTTCCCTGCGCGGATGAGTTAAGGGTATTGTCGGCCATGCTCAGGCTCCCTGATGTTTATTGTTGTGTTCTGTGTGTTCCGGGATTTCCCGGCAGTCTATCAGCGGCTCGACTATCTGGCGGGTGCTGCCGTTGGTCAAACCTAAATCTGTTAAATGCGGCCCGGCGTTACAGGCAAGGCAGGTACCCTCGATAGCCTTAAACACGCGATAGGGCGGCTCCCAATCGGCGACTTCCGCGCTCAGGTCGCGAAGCTGGCGGAACTCTCTGGCCAGTTCCGGGGCGGGTAAGTCAGAAAGCATCCCGGCAATCGGCATCGCCACGTGGGCAAGGATTTTTCCCTGCTGCGACAGCGCCATGCCGCCGCCGGATTCGATCAGGCGGTTCGCCGCCAGCGCCATCTCGTCGGCATCGCGTCCGAGCACGACCAGGTTATGAGAATCGTGGGAGTAGCTGGTGGCGATGGCGCCGCGCAGTTCGCCCCAGCCTTCCAGCAGCGCAATTTGCGGCGTCGCCTGGTGACGACCGTGGCGGTGCTTAACCCAAATCAGGCTAAATCCTTCCGGGATTTGCACCCGGCCATCGCGGACCTGCACCTCAACTTCTCCCCACTGGGTAAAGCGCGCGCCGCGAATATGCCGCAGACGGGCGACGCCGTGGCGAATGGCGCCAACGCGGAGGATAAAATCGTCAGGGCTGAGCGGCAGCATCTGCAGGGTATCGCGCGGCGGGGTAACGCCCGCCGCCGACGGAATGGGTTGAAGCAGGGCGCCATCGCGGGCAATCAGCTTACCGGCGACGTAAACTTCCTGCGCGTTGAGTCGGGATAAAGAATCGAAAACCACCAGATCGGCGCGGCGTCCGGCAGCAATCAGCCCCAAATCGTTACGCTGCAGACGGATCGCCGCGTTTAAGGTGGCGAAGCGCAGGACGTCGGTAGCCGGCAGTCCGTGCTCAATCAGCAGGTTGAGCAGGGCGATAATGCCGCCTTTTTCCAGCAGCATATCCGGCGGCACATCGTCGGTGCAGACGGTGATTTGCGAGGAGAGATGCGGCAGCGTTTTCAGCGCGTTAACGATATCCGGCAGCAGGTAAGGGTGCGAGCCGCGAATTTCGATAGTCAGCCCGGCGCGCAGTTTTTCCAGCGCATCGTCCGCCGAGGTGAGCTCATGATCGGAGGTGACTCCGGCGGCAAGATAGGCTTGCAGATCCGCGCCGCTCAAACCGCGCGCGTGGCCTTCGATCAGCTTGCCGCTGTTCAACCCGGCCTGAACGATCTCCTGCATCCGCTCGCTGCCGTGCAGCACGCCGTGCATATCCATCACTTCAGCAACGCCGCAGACTTCCGGCCAGGCCAGCATGGTTTCCATCTCCGCGCCGGCGAAATCGGCGCCGGACATCTCCAGTCCCGGCGTCGACGGCACGCTGGAAGGCGCCGCAACCATCACCTGCAGCGGCAGATGGCGGCTGGCAGCGACCGCGTAGCGCACGCCTTCGACGCCCAGTACGTTGGCCAGCTCGTGCGGGTCCCAGAATACTGCCGTGGTGCCCTGAGCCAGCACGATTTCGGCATAGCGTTCAGGCGGCAGGTGAGAGCTTTCAAGGTGAACGTGCGTATCCATCAGCCCCGGCGACAGGAAACATCCCGCCAGCGAGCGGCGTTCGAGGGCATCGGAGCGGCTGCCGCGCGGATGCACGCTGGCGATCGTTTCACCGACGATCCCGACGTCGGCCTCGCGGATTTCTCCGGTGGCCATGTCGACAATCTGCGCGTCGGTTAATAATAAATCGAACGGGGATTCTCCGCGCGCGGCCTGGACGGCGCGGCGGCGGGTTTCAGCACTGCTGGACATAACAACTCCGGCACAAGGATAATGGGGATACTCTAGGGGCAGAGCAAACGTTTGCCCAGATGAATAAATTTATCGCCCGATAACTTCGGGTTATTCTGCATGCTCACCGTTGACGAAAACATGATGACCGAACCCTGGCAGCGGCTGCCCGCGCTCTCTCTCAAGCAGATTCAGTACTTTGTGACCCTGGCCCAGCTGCGTCACTTCACCGACACCGCTAACCGGCTGGCTATCAGCCAGCCGGCGCTAAGCAGCGCGCTGCGGCAAATCGAGACGGTGCTCGGCGGCAAGCTGGTCAACCGTACCGCTTCGGCGGTGACCTTAACCGAGCTGGGGGCGGCGATTTTGCCCCACGCCCGGCGAGTGTTGAGCGTGGCGCAGCTGGCTTTACAGGATATGCAGCAGATAGTCGAAGCCGGCGGCGACGGAACGGTGCGTATTGGCTTAGTGCCTTCGGTGAGTTCGCTGCTGTTTCCGCTGCTGCCGCAAACGCTGGCCCAGGCGTTTCCGCGCCTGAGGGTGGAGTTTCACGATCAGACCAACGACGCCCTGTTCTGCGAGCTGCAGTCGGGAAAGATAGATTTTGCCGTTGGCGCAATAGACAGTTCGTTACCGCCTGAGCTGCAGGTTTATCCTCTGCGCGAAGATCCGTTTGTGGCGGTGCTGCACGGCGGCGATCCGCTGGCCGGGCAGCCGCATCTGCCGTGGAAGCTGCTCGCGGGGCGCGATATCGCGGTGTTTTCAAAGGGCAATATTCAGCGTCTGGTCGGCGCGCTGGCCGAGAGCCATCGCCTCACGCTGAATACGCGTTATCAGGTTGACTATATCGAGACGCTTTACGGCCTGGTGCGCTCGCGGCTGGCGGTGGCGATTCTGCCTGAGCTTTATACTACCCACCTTCAGGATCCGGCGTTAAAGGTGGCGCAGCTTCAGCAGCCCGCGCTGACGCGAACCGTGGCGCTGATGCGCGGACCGCAGCCTCTGCCGCCGCTGATCGAGGAATGTTTTGCACTATTACTGAGTTCGCTGCGCTGACCGGCGCGCGTCGACTCCGGGAGGGGAACCCCCGCAGCTGGCCGCCGCGGGGGCTGATTTACGGCGTCACGATATTGAACCAGAACTCAAATTTATCCATATAGCCCAGCATCTCATCCAGTTTCGCGCCGTCGCCGGTCACTTTGACTTCACCCTTATCCTCCGCCTGTTTTAGCGTTTCCTCTTTCAGGATGATTTTGTTCAGCGTGGCGCGATCCAGGGCGATAGTAGCGTCGGCATCTTTCGCTTCGGCATCGGCGGTGTGATTAAGCACCCCGTTTTCCAGCTCCAGCTTATATTTACCGCCATCGCTACCAAGGTCGATATTGAACACCGCTTTGGCGGTTCCGGCTTTTTCACCGTTGATATGGACCGCAAGGTAATCAAAAAACATTTCCGGGGTCATGGCCCGCACGGTATCCGGGCTGGCGGTGTTCGGCGTCGGGCCTTTCACGACGCCGTTACGCAGCTCCTGCGCGCCGGTCAGGTAGAAATTACGCCACGGTCCTGATTCCGCCTGATAGCCCAGCTGCTCCAGAGCATCGGCTTCCAGATTACGCGCTTCCAGATTGCCGGGATCGGCGAAGACAATTTTGCTGACTACCTGCGCTACCCAGCGGTAGTTGCCCTGGTTGTAATCATCTTTGGCTTTCTTGAGGATAGCGTCGGCGCCGCCCATATAATCCACGAATTTCTTCGCCGCTTCTTCCGGCGGCAGCTCGTCCAGCGTAGCCGGATTGCCGTCGAACCAGCCGAGATAGAGGACGTAGGTAGCCTTCACGTCATGGCTGACGGAACCGTAGTAGCCGCGGTTGGCCCAGGTATTAGCCAGGCTGTCCGGCAGCTTGAATTTAGCGGCGATCTCATCGCGGGTCAGGCCCTCGTTGGCCATGCGCAGAGTCTGGTCATTAATGTACCGATACAGGTCGCGCTGGCTCTTCAGCAGGTTAACCACGTTCTCGTTACCCCAGGTCGGCCAGTGGTGCTGGGCCATAATGATTTCAGCCTTGTCGCCCCAGCGCACAATGGCAGCGTTGATATATTTCGACCACGGTAGCGGTTCACGAATTTTCGCCCCACGCAGCGAGTAGGTGTTATGCAGGGTATGGGTGACATCTTCGGCGGATTCAATCAGCTTCTTCTCTTCGATATACCACAGCATTTCTGACGGTGCTTCCGAGCCCGGTGCCAGCATAAAATCGTAGGTCAGCCCGTCGATAGTCTCTTTCTGGTCATCTTTCTCGATGATATGGGTGGGAGCAATCAGCGTGACGGTGCCGGCAGAAGTCGTGGTGCCGAGACCTGCGCCAACCTGGCCGGTGGCATCCGGTTTGAGCAGGTTGCCGTACATATAGCTGGCGCGACGGCTCATCACGTTACCGGCCATAATATTTTCAGCAACGGCGGCTTCCATAAAACCGGAAGGCGCGTAGATTTTGACTTTGCCGGATTTGACATCAGCTTCATCGACCACGCCGCGCACGCCGCCGTAATGGTCAACATGGCTGTGGGTGTAGATCACCGCAACAACGGGCTTATTGCCGCGATTTTTGTAATACAGATCCATTCCTACCCTGGCGGTCTCTGCCGATACCAGCGGATCCACAACCGTGACGCCTTCTTTACCTTCGATGATGGTCATATTGGAGAGATCGAGGTTACGGATCTGATACACGCCTTCGGTCACTTCAAACAGGCCGCTGATATTGATGAGCTGGGATTGCCGCCAGAGGCTGGGGTTGACCGTATCCGGCGCCTTTTCACCCTCTTTAATAAAGTCGTACTGCTGCGGGTTCCAGATAACGTTGCCCTGTTCACCTTTAATCACCTCCGTAGGGAGCGCGGCAATAAAACCTTTATGCGCGTTGGTAAAGTCGGTGTTGTCGGAGAAGGGGAGTTGTTTATACAGCGCGTCGTTTGCCTGTTTGGTCGCCGCAGCGGCTTCTTTAGGCGACGTTTCGGCCCAGCTGGTCGCAGGGAGAGTCGAGATAATTCCTGCCAGAGCCAGACTTTTCATAATCGGTGTTAATTTCATCGGAATCCTCATGGGTTTACGCTGATTCACTCGTTAATTTCGATATGACGTCGGGTTACATCCTGTAACGCCTCCTAAACTATAAACACGTAGCTGCAAAAGTGTTTATTTTGTTAATTATTTGATTGCTTATTGTTAATTTTGAATTGCCGTGCGCTTGTATACCTACGCCGGGCCAGCTTGCGTTGTCCGGCGACTTACCGTAACCTGCCCGCTGAGAACGTTTTTATCTCTCAATGACTCGGGGTGCCCTTCCTTGTGAAGGCTGAGAAAAACCCGTACCACCTGATCTGGATAATGCCAGCGTAGGGAAGTCAGAGACCGCAGGGTCGTCGCTTCTTCATCGCCTGGCGGGAGCAAACGATGTCTGACCTGCTGAACCCCGCGCATATTGCCCATCTGCGGCACCTTTTTCACCGCCATTCTCCTCTTGTTCACTGCATGACCAACGACGTGGTGCAGACCTTTACCGCCAACGTCCTGTTAGCGATTGGCGCATCGCCGGCGATGGTTATCGATCCGGGCGAAGCCAGCCAGTTTGCCGCCATTGCCGATGCGCTGCTGATTAATGTCGGCACGCTGACCGTTGAGCGTGCGGAGGCGATGCGCGCGGCGGCGCGTAGCGCAACGCAGGCGGGCAAACCCTGGACGCTGGACCCGGTAGCGGTCGGCGCGCTGACCTTACGGACAGAATTTTGTCTGGAGCTGCTGGCGCTGCAGCCTGCCGCCGTTCGCGGTAATGCGTCGGAAATCATGGCGCTGGCCGGAATGAGCGGCGGCGGGCGCGGCGTCGATACGACCGATACCGCCGCCGCAGCGCTGCCCGCAGCCCAGGCGTTAGCCCGCCAGCTGAATACCGTGGTCGCGGTGACCGGGGAGGTTGATTACGTCACCGACGGCCAGCGCATTCGCATGGTCACCGGCGGCGATCCGCTGATGACCCGGGTGGTCGGCACCGGCTGCGCGCTGTCGGCGGTGGTTGCCGCCGCTGCGGCGATGCCCGGCGATCGGCTGGAGAACGTGGCCGCGGCCTGCGGTCTGATGAAGCTCGCGGGGGGGAAAGCGGCGCTGCAGGGCGGCCCCGGCAGCTTTACTCCCGCCTTCCTCGATGCGCTCTATGCGGGAGGCGATCTGTGAAACGAATTAATGCGCTAACCATCGCCGGCACCGACCCGAGCGGCGGTGCGGGGATCCAGGCGGATCTCAAAACCTTCTCGGCGCTGGGGGCATACGGCTGCTCGGTCATCACCGCGCTGGTGGCGCAAAACACCCTTGGCGTCCAGTCGGTTTATCGTATAGAGCCTGATTTTGTCGCCGCGCAGCTCGATTCCGTCTTCAGCGATGTGCGCATCGATACCACCAAAATCGGGATGCTGGCGGAAACTGATATCGTTGAAGCGGTGGCGGAACGGCTGGCGCGTTATCAGATTAAAAATGTGGTGCTGGATACGGTCATGTTGGCGAAAAGCGGCGATCCGCTGCTCTCGGCGTCGGCGGTGGAAACGCTGCGCCAGCGCCTGCTGCCGCAGGTCTCGCTGATCACTCCGAACCTGCCGGAAGCGGCGGCGCTGCTGGATGCGCCGCATGCCAGAACGGAACAGGAGATGCTGGAGCAGGGCAGAGCGCTGCTGGGAATGGGCTGCGGAGCGGTATTAATGAAAGGCGGCCATCTCGATGATGCGGAAAGCCCGGACTGGCTCTTTACCCGCGACGGGGAGCTGCGCTTTACCGCGCCGAGAGTCCAGACCAAAAACACCCACGGTACCGGCTGTACGCTATCGGCGGCGCTGGCGGCCCTGCGTCCGCGTTACGAGGATTGGGGGCGAACCGTGGCGGAAGCTAAGGGCTGGCTGTCGGCGGCGCTGGCGCAGGCGGATTCGCTGGAAGTGGGACACGGCATCGGCCCGGTACACCATTTCCACGCCTGGTGGTAAACGGCAAGACAACGTGTCAGCAGACTATGCTGAAAAAATAGGCTCCCGGCTGGAAAATCTGCTGAGTCGGTACCAGGCTTAACCTGCCCAAAATAATTGGGTTGGGAAAACGCATGCCGGTTTCGACCGGCACTTACGGGAGATAGCTATGACTGATATTACGCAGTTGCTTGGCAAAGATGCCGACACGCTTTTACAGCACCGCTGTATGACAATTCCAGCCGACCAGCTCTATTTGCCGGGGGCGGATTACGTCGATCGGGTGATGGTTGATAACAACCGTCCGCCGGCGGTGCTGCGTAATATGCAAACCCTGTATAACACCGGCCGCCTGGCGGGAACCGGCTATCTGTCGATCCTGCCGGTCGACCAGGGCGTAGAGCATTCTGCTGGCGCCTCTTTTGCCGCCAACCCGCTGTACTTTGATCCGAAAAATATCGTCGAACTGGCCATTGAGGCCGGTTGTAACTGCGTGGCCTCCACCTATGGCGTGCTGGCCTCGGTGTCGCGCCGCTATGCGCACCGCATCCCCTTCCTGGTCAAGCTGAACCACAACGAAACGCTGAGCTACCCGACCGAATATGACCAGACGCTGTATGCCAGCGTCGAGCAGGCGTTCAATATGGGGGCCGTGGCGGTCGGGGCGACAATCTATTTCGGTTCCGAACAGTCCCGTCGGCAAATCGAAGAGATTTCCGCCGCTTTTGAGCGCGCGCACGAGCTTGGCCTGGTGACCGTGCTGTGGGCCTATTTGCGTAATTCGGCGTTTAAGAAAGATGGCGTCGACTACCACGTTTCCGCTGACTTAACCGGTCAGGCCAACCACCTGGCGGCGACCATCGGCGCGGATATCGTGAAGCAGAAAATGGCGGAAAACAACGGCGGCTATAAAGCGGTGAACTTCGGCTATACCGATGACCGGGTTTATAGCAAGCTCACCAGCGATAATCCGATCGACCTGGTGCGTTACCAGCTGGCGAACTGCTATATGGGCCGTGCCGGGCTGATTAACTCCGGCGGCGCGGCGGGCGGGGAAACCGATCTGTCCGACGCCGTGCGCACCGCGGTTATCAATAAGCGCGCGGGCGGCATGGGGCTGATTCTGGGCCGTAAAGCGTTTAAAAAATCGATGGCTGACGGCGTGAAGCTGATCAATGCCGTACAGGATGTTTATCTGGACGGCAAAGTCACCATCGCTTAACAGGCTATATAACCCTGTAAAGCAACAGCGCCGCCTCCGGGTTCCTGCTTACTCGCGAATCAGCCGTGCCGTGTGCTGTAGCATTTTATACGCCTCATAGCGCCGCTGATGATCGGCGCTAAATTGTTCTACGCAGCGGTAGGTTTTATCCACCCGGGTAAACTGCTTCATCGCTTCCGGCAGGGAAGGTGCGATATGACCGGCCATCGCGCCAAGAATCGCCGAACCTAACAGCACCGGTTCGCTGGATTCGGTACTCACCACGCTCACTCCGCAGGCGTCCGCCAGCAGCTGGCGAACCAGCGGATGCTGACCGGCCCCGCCGCTGATAACGATATTCTCGCTGCGGATGCCGCACGCCTTCTGGGCGTCAATAATCTGCCGCAGACCGTAGCCGATGCCGCACAATCCGGCGACGTAGAGCGCCATCAGATTGTCCAGATCCCGCTCCATCCCCAGGCCGGCGATAATCGCTTTCGCCTGCGGATCGGCCAGCGGCGCCCGGTTACCTAAAAACTCAGGCACCACGTGCAGGCCGTCGGCAAGCTTGACCGCCGCTGACGGATTATCTACCTTCGCCAGCACGCTATCGGCAAGATAAACCGGTAGCGGGACGCCGCGCGCTTTGGCCAGCGACTTAGCTTCTGCGGCGGCGGGGTGGAAGCTCAGCAGCTGGTCGATGGCCGCTCCGGCCGCGCTCTGACCACCTTCACTCAGCCAGAACCCTGGCACCATCGCCGAGTAATACGGCCCCCAGACGCCGGGCACGAATACCGCTTCCTGAGTAGTGGTCATGGTGCAGGAAGAGGTACCGAAGACGTAGGCCATATTGTTAACCGCGCCGTTAAGCACGCCGACGGTGCCGATGCCGCCCGCGTGGGCGTCAATCATACCGACCGCTACCGGCGTACCGATCGGCAGCCCCATCTCCTCTGCCGCCGTGGCGCAAAGCCCGTCGCCGCAGGGGGTTCCCGGATCGACAATCCGCTGGCCGATGCGGACAAAATCTTCATCCGCCAGCTCTTCGAGGCCAATCTGGCGGAAGTAGCTGGCATCCCAGCGTTGTTCATGCGCCAGGTAGGTCCATTTACAGGTCACAGTACAGACTGAGCGGGCTAAATCGCCGGTCGAGCGCCAGGTGAGATAATCGGCGAGGTCGAAGAAGTGGCGCGCCTGCTGATAAATGTGCGGGCGGTTCTCCTTCAGCCAGAGAATTTTCGGCGTTTCCATCTCCGGCGAGATTTTGCCGCCAACGTACTGCAGCACCGCGTGGCCCGTGGCGTTAATCTTTTCCGCCTGGCCGGTGGCGCGATGATCCATCCAGACAATAATGTTACGGTCCGCATCTTCCGAAGGCCCGACCGCCAGCGGCGCGTCGTTATCGCCAATCACTACCAGCGAGCAGGTGGCATCGAAGCCGATCCCGGCAATCGACGATGGAGGGACCCCGGCGCTGGCCACCGCCGTTTTAATGCAGTAGCACACCGCCTGCCAGATCTCGCGGCTTGACTGTTCGACCACGCTTCCGGCGCTGCGAAACAGGGTAATTTCCCGGGTTGCGTGGGCAAGAAGTTCGCCACGCAGGTTGAATACGCCGGCGCGAACGCTGCCTGAGCCAACATCGACGCCAATAATATGTTGCGTATCGCTTTGCATAATATCCTCTCACACAGTCTGGTTGAACGGTCAGAGATCCACGCTGTTCGGCAGGATCACAATGTCGCGTACGGTGACGTTTTTCGACCGCGTCACCATAAACAGCACCGACTCGGCCACTTCAATCGGTTGCATCAGGCTGCCGTTGGCCAGCGCTTCGTCCATTTTGGCTTTCGGCCAGTCGTCCAGCAGGGCGGTGACTACCGGGCCCGGCAGCACGGCGCCGACGCGCACGCCGTACTGTGAAACCTGGCGACGGGTGGTATGAACAAACGCCTGGACAGCAAATTTCGACGCGGTATAGATAGGCTCCCAGATCACCGGCACCACGCCCGCGATAGAGCTGGTGAAGATAATGTCCCCGGACTTTTGCGCGATAAGATGCGGCAGGACGCTACGCACGCAGCGGAAGGCAGCGTTGGTATTGAGATGCAGCACGCGATCCCAGACGTCCGGATCGCCCTCGGCCACCGGCCCGCCGATATAAGCTCCGGCGTTGGCGTGGAAAATATCAAGACGCCCGGTGAGCTGCAAAATTCCCTGCAGAAGGTTATCAACCTGATCCGCCTGCATCAGGTCAACCTGCAGGGCGAAGGCGTTTTCACCGAGTTCGGCAACAAGTTTATTGAGCTTTTCCCCTTCACGGTCGATAAGCACCACTTTTGCGCCGGCGCCCAGCAGGGTTCTGGCGCATTCGAGGCCAATACCGGACGCCGCGCCGGTAATGGCGGCGACTTTACCGCTAAGGGAAGTATTCATAGAGGAGACAGAGTGGTTCATTTTATAATCCTTTACAGAGTCTGGTTGGCACTGTCGAGCGCGAGGGCATCGCGTTCGACGTTAGAGACGGAAACTTGTTAAGGTATTGAATATGAGCGTCATTTCTGCAGGTTTTCTGGAATATTAATGCTGAATGCGTTAATACTTCGGAAAGTAAAAAATGGAAGCTCAATCGATGAAGCTCATGTTGCGCTAGCTTCATCGATTGAGCAAGTGGGGAAATTAACAGCGAAATGATTTTGTGACGCAAGTTGGGAAAATGAAGAAAATCACGATTTACGACCTGGCGGAACTTTCCGGCGTTTCGGCGAGTGCGGTGAGCGCTATCCTCAACGGCAACTGGAAAAAGCGCCGCATCAGCGCAAAGCTTGCCGAAAAGGTGACGCGGATTGCCGAGGAGCAGGGCTACGCGATTAACCGCCAGGCCAGCATGCTGCGCAGCAAAAAATCGCGCGTCATCGGCATGATTATCCCCAAATACGATAACCGCTATTTCGGTTCGGTCGCCGAACGCTTTGAGGAGATGGCTCGCGAACGGGGCCTGCTGCCGATTATCACCTGTACGCGGCGAAGCCCCGAGCTGGAGCTCGAAGCGGTGAAAGCGATGCTCTCCTGGCAGGTTGACTGGGTGGTGGCGACCGGGGCGACCAATCCGGATAAAATTTCCGCTCTATGCCAGCAGGCGGGCGTGCCAACGGTCAATCTCGATCTACCGGGGACTATCGCACCGTCGGTGATTTCGGATAACTACGGCGGCGCGAAAGCGCTGACCCATAAGATCCTGGCGAATAGCGCTCGCCGCCGGGGAGAGACGGCGCCGCTGACGTTCATTGGCGGGCGCAGCAGCGACCATAACACCAGCGAACGTTTACGCGGCTTCCACGACGCGCATCGCGAGCAGGGGCTGAGCGTGCCGCAGGCGAACATTCTGGCTCCCGGCTATTCGAAAGGCAAAGTCGAAGCCTGCCTGCAGGAGCGGTTTGGCACCGCGAAGGTTCCGTTGCAGGGAATATTTGTCAACTCAACGATATCGCTGGAGGGGGTCGTACGTTGGTTGTCGCAGGCAGGACTCACCGGCAGCGAGCAGCCGCCGATGGGCTGCTTCGACTGGGACCCGTTTGTCTATCTGCTGGGGCACGATATCGACATGGTGCAGCAGGACGTGCCGGCGATGCTGGAAGCGGTGTTTACGATTATCGACTCCGGCGATGCCGGCCAGCAGCGGATTGAAATTCCGCCGCTACTGATGAGCAGCAGCTGAGTCGCTATCTGGCTGTTTGACCTTAGCGCGTCAGCAGCCAGCGGGCGGTGTGCTCGTCGGTCACCAGACCGTTGATCCAGCCGCCTTTAAGCGCCGCCAGAATCGCCGGGCGTTTGTACTCGCCGCATGCCACCGCGATGCGCGGACACTGATTCTGGCGGATATCGTAGCTGGTGATCATTCTGTTGATTTCGCTATCCACCACTCCGCCTTCGGCATCGATAAAGCGCCCCATAATCTCGCCGATACCGCCTTGCGCCGTCACTTCATCCATCTGGGCCTGATTGATAAAGCCGTCTTTAAAAATAGGGCTTTGGGTTCCTAATGGCCCAATGCCGACAAAAATAACGTCCGCCTGGCGGGCGACGGCGGAGACGCTGCGGAACAGCCGGCTGGTACACCACATGTCGTACTCTTCCTGCGTCTGCGCGTAGCGCGGCGCGGGCCACTGATAGTACTTCGCCTTAATTTTGCTGGTCAGCAGCAGCGGGACATCATCGTAATAGTTGCACTGGCCGTCGGCGTCCATGGCGCTGATCAGCGCGACGCAGCGGGTATTCTGACTGTCGAAATCGATACGCTGCAGCGCTTTTTTCAGGGTCAGGCCGGAACCCAGACCGATGATTTTCTCTTTATCGTCCTGCAGGTAGCGGGCCATCAGCTGATAGCAACCGAAGGAGACGCTATCCAGGGTGCTTTCTTCACTAAAGGCGGGCACGATATTGCACTCGATAAGCCGGTACTTTTCCTGTAGTAACTGCGCATAATCGAGGCAGTTGGCCACCGGATGATGCAGCCCGATCGACACAATCCCTTCTTCTTTCGCGGCGGCGATCAGCCGCTGTACCACCGGCCTCGACGTGCCAAGCTGGCTGGCGATCTCGCTCTGATTCTGCCCGGCAATGTAGTACATCCACGCGGCGCGGACCTTTTGATCCAGCCGAATATCATCTTCTTTGCTCATGGTTTCCTGCCCTAAGTTTCTGGCCGCGGCGATAATTTCGCCCGGCGAATAACCGCATTCTCGCCGTGGTTGGTAAAACTGGCAAGCTTTTGCTCTTTTCTGGTCAATTGTAATTTTAATGGGTAATTGTTCTTTTGTGATCCGTGGCTCTTATTTTGGTCAAATGATCATTTACAGTGACGCCATCAACTCAAGGAGAGCAGAACATGAACAATCAATTCACATGGCTTCACATTGGTCTGGGTTCTTTTCATCGCGCCCATCAGGCGTGGTATCTGCATCGTCTGATTGCTTCCGGAGATAAGCGCTGGCACATTGCGGCGGGGAATATCCGCAACGACGCCGAGCAGGTGGTCCAGGCGCTGGCAGCTCAGGGTGGGCGCTACGTGCTGGAAACCGTCAGCCCTGAAGGGGAACGTGAATATGAAGAGATCACCTCAATTCAGAAACTGCTGCCGTGGCAGGCCGGGCTCAAGCCGCTGATTAACGAAGGGGCAAACCCGCAGACCAAAGTCATCGCCTTCACCGTGACGGAAGGCGGCTACTACCTGAATACCCGCCATAAGCTGGAAACCAGCAACCCCGATTTGCAGGCCGATCTGGCAGGGGAGTGCAAAACGATTTACGGCACTATCGCGCGGATCCTGGAAAAGCGTATGGCGGACAACGCCGGGCCGCTGACTCTGCTGAACTGCGATAACGTGCGCCATAATGGCGAGCGCTTCCACGACGGCATGGTTGAGTTCCTGCAGCTAACCGGCAAGCAGGCGGTGATTGACTGGATGGCCGCCAACACGACCTGCCCGAACACCATGGTCGACCGTATCACTCCGCGTCCGGCGGCAGACCTGCCCGCGCGCGTCAAAGCGCAAACCGGCATTGACGATAGCGCGCCGGTGATGGGTGAGACCTTCATCCAGTGGGTGGTGGAAAACCATTTCCGCGATGAGCGCCCGAATCTGGAAGCGGTTGGCGTGGAGATGGTTGCATCGGTTATTCCTTATGAAGAGGCGAAAATTCGCATTCTGAACTCGTCGCATAGCTGCATTGCGTGGGCGGGGACGTTAATCGGCCAGCAGTATATTCATGAAAGTACGCTAACGGATTTCATCTACGCCATTGCCGACCGCTACGTTACGGAAGATGTGATCCCCTGCCTTGGCGATAACGGCATTGATTTACCAACCTATCGCGATGTGGTGCTTAAGCGCTTTACCAACCCCTATATCCAGGACACGAACCAGCGCGTTGCCGCCGACGGTTTCTCGAAAATTCCGGCGATGATCGCCCCAACCCTGCAGGAGTGCTACCAGCGCGGCGCCCGCCCGGAAGCGACCGCGATGCTGCCCGCGCTGTTCTTCGTCTTTATGGAACAGTGGCATAAGGGAAGTCTGCCGTATGAATACCAGGACGGCATTCTTGACGCGCAGGCGGTGCATCAGATGTTCGAAGCCAGCGATCCGCTGGCGCTGTATGCCCGCGATAAAACGCTATTTGGCGAACTCGCTGAAAACGCCGATTTCCTCGCGCTGATGCGCGAAAAAGTCGCGGCAGTTTATACGCTGATTAACTAAGAGGTGGCTATGTATCTGGGTATCGATCTCGGCACATCGGAAGTGAAAGCGCTGGTCATTGATGAGAACAATGAGGTTATTGCCAGCCATAGCGCGCCGCTGAGCATTCAGCGGCCTCACCCGCACTGGTCAGAACAGTCGCCGCAGTCATGGTGGGAGGCGACAGAGTATCTGATGACCACGCTGCGGGAAAAATGCGCCCAGCACTGGCCAGCCATTAAGGCCATTGGCCTTTCCGGGCAGATGCACGGCGCGGTCCTGCTGGATGCCGGCGGGGAGGTCATTCGCCCGGCAATCCTGTGGAACGACACCCGCTGCGCCGCGGAGTGTGCGGAGCTGGAGGAGATGGCGCCGGAGCTGCATCAGGTGGCGGGAAACCTGGCGATGCCCGGCTTTACCGCACCGAAGCTGCTGTGGGTGCGCCGTCATGAGCCGGAACACTTTCAGCGCACCGCCACGGTACTGCTGCCGAAAGATTATCTGCGCTACCGGATGACCGGGAAGAAAGTCTCCGATATGTCCGACGCCGCCGGGACGCTGTGGCTGGACGTGGCGAAGCGCGACTGGTCCGACTCGCTGCTGGATAAATGCGGCCTGTCGCGCAGCCAGATGCCGACGCTGGTCGAAGGCTGCGAGGTTTCCGCGACCCTTGACCCGCAGGTGGCCGAACGCTGGGGGCTGAATGCCTCGGTAGCGGTTGCCGGCGGCGGTGGCGATAACGCGGTCAGCGCCATCGGCGTCGGGGCGGTTTCACCGGGGGATGCGTTTATTTCGCTCGGTACCTCCGGCGTGCTGTTTGTGGTAACCGACGCCTATCGTCCGGCTCCGCAGTCGGCGGTCCATGCGTTTTGTCACGTTCTGCCGAATCTGTGGCATCAGATGAGCGTGATGCTCAGCGCCGCCAGCTGTTTGCAGTGGTTCTGCCGCCTGACCGGCACCACGGAAGTGGCGCTGCTGGAGGAGATTGCCGAGCTTAGCGAAGAGGAGAAGGCCCATGCGCCGTTCTTCTTACCCTATCTCTCCGGCGAACGTACGCCGCACAACGATCCTGACGCGCGCGGCATGTTCTGGGGCATGACCCACTCCAGCCTGCGCGCCCAGCTCGGCTATGCGGTGCTGGAAGGGGTGAGCTTTGGGATCAACGACGGTCTGCAGGTGTTGAAAGAGAGCGGTACGCAGATCGAACAATGTTCGCTGGTTGGCGGCGGCGCCCGCAGCCCGTTCTGGGCGCAGCTGTTGGCCGATATTCTCGATATGCCGGTGGTGACCCACAAAGGCGGAGAGACCGGCGGCGCGCTGGGCGCGGCGCGGCTGGCCTGTCTGGCGGCGGGCAAACCGATTACCGCGGTATGTGAAAAACCGGAGATCTGGCAGACCTGGCACGCGGACCCGGTACGCCATCAAACCCTGATGCGGCGCTATGCGCAGTTTAAGGCTCTGTATTTAAACGATCTGAACTATCGGCAGCACTAATTTTTATCACCATAACCGCTCCGGCGATCTGACCGGAGCGGCCTCCTGTACCCTAAAAACGAGGTCATTATGTCCATCAATAATAAACAGTGGCTCGGTTTACCCCTGAACCTGCTCTGGGGATACATCGCCATTGCCGTGTTTATGACCGGCGACGGTTTTGAACTGGCATTCCTGTCGCACTACATTAAAGAGCTCGGGTTCTCCCCGGCGCAGGCATCGTTCGCCTTTACCCTCTACGGCCTGGCCGCTGCACTGTCGGCATGGATCTCCGGCGTGGTGGCGGAAATCATCACGCCGCTGAAGACCATGATGATTGGCTTTGTGCTATGGTGCGTGTTCCACGTGCTGTTCCTGGTCTTCGGTCTCGGTCATGCCAACTATGCGCTGATCTTAATTTTCTACGGCATCCGCGGCTTCGCGTATCCGCTGTTCCTTTACTCGTTTATCGTCGCCATTATCCACAACGTGAAAAGCGATAACGCCAGCTCGGCAATCGGCTGGTTCTGGGCGGTCTATTCCATCGGCATCGGCGTATTCGGCAGCTATATTCCGAGCTTTACCATCCCGCATATCGGCGAGCTGGGGACATTGTGGCTGGCGCTCGCTTTCTGCGTCACCGGCGGCATCATTGCGCTGGCTTCCCTGCGCCATATTAAAACGCCGCACCATATGCAGAACCTGACCACCCGCGAGAAGTTTGCCGAACTGGGCCGCGCGGCGACGCTGCTCTATACCAACCGCAATATTCTGCTGTCGAGCATGGTGCGAATTATCAATACGCTCTCGCTGTTCGGCTTTGCGGTGATTATGCCGATGATGTTCGTCGATGAGCTGGGCTTCACCACCTCAGAATGGCTGCAGGTGTGGGCGGTCTTCTTCTTTACCACCATTTTCTCTAACGTGCTGTGGGGCATTCTGGGCGAAAAACTGGGCTGGATGAAGGTGGTGCGCTGGTTCGGCTGCATCGGTATGGCGGTCTCCAGCCTGGCGTTTTATTACATTCCGCAGCACTTCGGACATAACTTCGCGATGGCGCTGCTTCCGGCTATCGCCCTGGGGATCTTTGTCGCCGCGTTTGTTCCGCTGGCGGCGGTTTTCCCGGCGCTGGAGCCGAAGCACAAAGGCGCGGCCATTTCGGTCTACAACCTGTCGGCGGGGATGTCGAACTTTCTCGCACCGGCTATTGCGGTGATTTTGCTGCCGTTCTTCAGCACCATCGGAGTGGTGATCGCCTATACCGCGCTGTACGTGGCAGCCTTTTTCCTCTGTGCGTTTATCCGCGTCGAGCAGCCGGGATTTTCCCACAAGGAAGCGCCGGCCAGCGAGCAGGTGGAGTTCTCTTAAGGTGATGCGGCTGGCATGCCAGGCATGCCAGCCTTAATGAGGTGAATGATGAGTATTCAGGCAGTGATTTTTGACATGGATGGCGTGATTATTGATTCTGAAAGCCTGTGGCGGCAGGCGCAAATCGACGCCCTCGCGCAGTGGGGGGCAACGGCGAGCGTCGAGGAGTGCGAAACGCTGACCAAAGGCAAACGCCTCGACGAAATTGCCCGCACCTGGTGCCACCATTGCCAGCTTGAGCTTGTTCCGCAGCGGCTTGAAGCCGCGATATTGCAGCGTATTACCGGCCTGATCGCCGCCGAAGGCGAGCCGATGCGCGGGGTGCATGAGGCGTTACGCTATTTTCGCCATGCCGGTTATAAAATTGCGCTCGCGACCTCCTCGTCCCGGCAGGTTATCGCCGCCGTGCTGAACAAGCTCTCGCTCTGGCACTATTTTGATGTGATTTGCAGCGCGGATGATGAAGCGCAGGGCAAGCCGCATCCGGCGGTTTATCTGACGACGTTGGATAAGCTTAATCTCGACGCCAGCCGTTGCCTGGTGATCGAAGACAGCTTCAACGGCTTTAGCGCGGCCCGGGCGGCGGGGATTGCCACGATAGTGATTGCCGAAGATAGCCAGCACGCGCGTTTTCAGGCCGCCGCTGGCCGCTACCGGGCGCTGCCTGAACTGCTGGAAGCCCTCACCGCCGAGCCAGAGGCGGTCGCATAACTCACGCTTTCGTGAGCGCAGAAAATCCCGGGATGTACACGGTCGGTCACTCTCTTTTCTGCGCTCACGCCCTTTTTTCTCCATGCCGATCCGCCTCACATTTCACTCATCTTTTGTGAAAACAGTCACGTCTTGTTGTGCCAATGCCCAAATTTATTGCCTTGCTTAGCGGTGTTTGTCCGAGGCACTGCTACGTAATTGTGCTTAGATTAGATATTGAAACGTATTTTCAATAATGTGAAACCACTTTGCCGATTTGCTTCTATCGATCGGATTTGGCCGTGATAAGGATTGAGCATGAAAATTGAATCTGTGAATGTCACCGTTTTCCAGTATCCCACACGTCGGGTTTCCGACAGCGCCGGTCACTCCCATCCGGGGGCTGAAAGCATGGCCAAAATGGCGATGCTGACCATCACCGCTGATGAAGGGGCGCAGGGTTTTTCGTTTGCGCCTCCGGAAGTCGTGCGCCCGTTCGTGGTGAATACTTTTTTCCGCAAAGTGCTGGTGGGGCAGGACCCGTTTAACCGCGAGCGTATCTGGCAGGATCTTAACCACTGGCAGCGCGGTAGTGCACATCAGCTAACGGAGCGCGCGCTGTCGTTTATTGAACAGGCGCTGTGGGACCTGATAGGCCGCAGCCTTAAGATGCCGGTTTACAAGCTGCTCGGCGGCTATCGCGACACCGTCCCGGCTTACGGCAGCACGATGTGCGGCGACGATCTGCCGGGTGGTCTGTCGACCCCGGAGGAGTATGCCGCCTTTGCCGAAAAGCTGGTCGCCCGCGGCTACAAGGCCATCAAGCTGCACACCTGGATGCCGCCAATCTCTTTTGCGCCCAATCCCAAAATGGACATTAAAGCCTGCGCGGCGGTGCGTGAAGCGGTGGGGCCGGATATTGACCTGATGATTGACGGCTATCACTGGTACAGCCGCGCCGAGGCGCTGTGGATCGGCAAAGAGCTGGAAAAACTCAATTTCGCCTGGTTTGAAGAACCGATGGAGGAGGATTCAATGTCCTCCTACGCGTGGCTGGCGGAAAACCTGTCGATCCCCATCGTCGGGCCGGAGAGCTTCGGCGGCAAGCACCACATGCGCGCCGAATGGGTGAAAGCCGGAGCCTGCGACATTCTGCGCGCCGGCGCTAACGGCGTGGGCGGTATTACCCCGACCATGAAGGTCGCGGCGCTGGCGGAATCTTTCGGCATGGATTGCGAAGTCCACGGCAACGGCGCGGCAAGCCTGGCGGTGGTCGGCGCGATCCGCAACTGCCGCTGGTACGAGCGCGGCCTGCTGCATCCGTTCCTCGACTACGATGAACCGGCGGCTTATCTCAATAGCATTGTTGACCCGATGGATGACCAGGGATTTGTGCATTTGTCACAACGTCCGGGCCTCGGCGAAGACATCAATTTTGCGTATATCGAAGCCAATACCGTTAGCCACGACTGATTCAAAAAAATAAATGCCCGATGGCGCTGCGCTTATCGGGTCTGCGGCCCGGTAGGCCGGATAAGGCGAAAATGCCGCCATCCGGCAACATGTACCCTACAGTACAGGCAAACAGAGATATGAAAAAAACCTCCCTACTGGCAGCGTGCTTATTCACGCTCGCCGTGTCGATGGGAAGCGGGGCGGCGGTGGCGAAAACGCCGCCCGATCAGCTCATCATCGGCATGAATATGAATAACCTGCTCACCCTTGACCCGGCGGCGATGACCGGTAACGAAGTGGTGGGAATCGTGGTCAACCTCTACGACTCGCTGGTGGAGCTTGACCCTGAACAGCTCACCAACGTTAAGCCAGCGCTGGCGAAATCCTGGGATATCAGCCCCGACGGCAAAACCCTGACCTTTCATCTGCGCGACGACGTTAAGTTTCACTCCGGCAACCCGCTGACCGCCGCTGACGTGGTGTGGTCAATGCGGCGCATCCTGCACCTCAACCTGGCTCAGGCCTCGGTATGGAAATCCTATGGCTTCAGTAAGAAAAATATCGACAGCCAGGTCAGCGCGCCGGACCGCTTCACGGTGCAAATCGAGTTACCCAAAGATAACGATCCGCAGCTGGTGATTTACTCGCTGGCGGCGCTGGGCAACCTCGGGGTGCTGGACAGTAAAACGGTGCAAAACCACCAGCAGGATAACGACTGGGGTAACCGCTGGCTGACCACCCATGAAGCCGGTTCCGGGCCGTTTACGCTGGAAACCTGGCAGGCAAAAGATGTGCTGCGCATGAAGCGCAATCCTGACTACTGGCGCGGCGAGGCGAAAATGAGCCGCGTGGTGCTGCGCCATTTCCAGGAGTCGCAAACCCTGCGTCTGATGATCGAAAAAGGCGACCTCGATATTGCCAACAATATGGCGGTTTCCGACATTAACGCCCTGCGCAGCGACCCGCAGCTGACCGTCGATGCGGTGCAGCGCGGCACCATGTACTACGTGGCGATGAGCATGAAAGAGGCGCACTTCGCCCAACCGAAAGTGCGCGAAGCGGTGCGCTATCTGATTGATTACCAGGGTATCAATAAAGCGCTGATGCCGGGCTACGGCGTGCTGCACCAGCGGCCGATTAAGGCGGGCATGCCGTCTACGCTGCCTGACCCTGGCTATAAGCTGGACGTGGCGCGGGCGAAAAAGCTGCTGGCGGAAGCGGGTTATCCCAACGGCTTTGATACCACGCTGCGGGTCCTCTCCGATCAGCCATTTCTTAACATCGCTATCGCCGTGCAGTCGACGCTGATGCAGGCGGGGATTAACGCCAAAATCATCACCGGCACCGGTAACCAGATCTACGGCGCGATGCGCGAGCGTAAATTTGACCTGCTGGTAGGACGCGGCGGCAGCGGAATGGAGCCGCATCCGCACTCCAGCCTGCGCGCGCTGGTCTATAACCCGGATAACAGCGATGAGGCGCGTCTGACCAACTTTCAGGGCTGGCGTACCGGTTTTTACGACCCGCAGCTCAATACGATGATTGACCAGGCCCTGCTGGAACGCGATCCGCAAAAACAGGTGGCTGACTACCAGGCCATCCAGGCGCGCTACGACCAGCTGGTTCCGGCTTTAATTCCGCTTTCGCAGATGGTCGATTCCGTGGTGGTGCGCAACGAGGTACGAGAGTATCAGCCGCACCCCTCCGCCACCACTTTTCTGCGTGACGTCTATAAAGTCCGCGAAGGAGAGAAAGGATGAGTACCGCAATCCTTGCGCCCGGCTCACGCGGCCGGCGCTTATCCAAACGGCTGCTGCAGGTGGTGATTACGCTGTTCGGCCTGCTGCTGCTGACCTTTACCATTGGCCGCGTCATGCCTATCGACCCGGTGCTGGCGATCGTCGGTCCGGATGCTGACCAGAGTACCTATCAGCAGGTTTACCAGCAGCTGGGGTTTGATAAATCGCTGACCACCCAGTTTGGCATCTATTTCGTTAACCTGCTGCACGGCGATCTGGGCAATGCGCTGCTGACCGGGAAACCGGTGGTGGACGATATTATCCGCGTCTTCCCGGCCACCATGGAGCTGGCGACGATGGCGATTCTCGTCGGCGCGGGTCTCGGAATTCCGCTGGGCGTGCTGGCGGCGGCGCGGCGCAATAGCGTCTCCGATTATGTGGTACGCATTATCAGCCTGGCGGGCTACTCGACGCCGATTTTCTGGGTCGGAATGATGGGGCTGCTGGTGTTCTATGCCTGGCTCGGCTGGGTGGGCGGCGCCGGGCGGGTAGACCTCGGTCTGGACGGCATTGTGCCGCGCCGTACCGGCCTGATGACCGTTGATGCGCTGCTGGCAGGAAACGGACAGGTGTTCTGGAACGCCATTAATCATCTGATTCTTCCCGCCTCGCTGCTGGGTTTTCACTCGCTGGCTTATATCAGCCGTATGACCCGCAGCTTTATGCTGGCCCAGCTGTCGCAGGAGTTCATTATTACCGCGAGGGTGAAAGGGCTAACCGAGCGTCAGGTTATCTGGAACCATGCGTTTCGTAACATCCTCGTGCAGCTGCTGACGGTGGTGGCGCTGGCCTACGGCGCGCTGCTGGAAGGCGCGGTGCTGATTGAAACCGTCTTCTCATGGCCGGGTTTCGGCTCCTATCTTACCGGTAGCCTGCTGCTGGGCGATATGAATGCGGTGATGGGCTGCGTGCTGCTGGTGGGAGTGATCTTCGTGATGCTCAACCTGCTCTCCGACATGCTGTATCAATTCTTTGACCCGAGGACAAAATCATGACCGTTTCTCTGGATTCGCTTCTTTCGGGCGGTGCGGGCGAAGGCCGTCAGCGGCTGCAACGCGCGGCGGCGCGGGCCGTCGGGTTTATCGGCAAAATGGCGCGCAACCCGCTAACGGCCATCGGCGGAGGAATTATCTTTCTGCTGCTGGTGGTGGCGATTTTCGCGCCGCTGATTGCGCCTTATAACCCGCTGGTGCAGGACCTGAACAGCGCGCTGGTCGCGCCGAATGCGCAGCACTGGTTCGGCACCGATGAGTTTGGCCGGGATATCTTTAGTCGCCTGGTGTACGGCTCGCGCATCACGCTCTATATCGTGCTGCTGGTCTCGGTGACCGTCGGTCCGCTCGGGCTGCTGCTGGGCGTCAGCGCCGGCTATTTCGGCGGTAAAGTCGATATGGTGCTGATGCGCGTCACCGATATTTTCATCTCCTTCCCGAGTCTGGTTCTGGCGCTGGCGTTTGTCGCCGCCTTAGGGCCGGGGCTGGAGCACGTGGTTATCGCCATCACGCTTACCGCCTGGCCGCCGATAGCCCGTCTGGCGCGCGCCGAAACGCTCTCTCTGCGCCAGGCCGATTTTATCTCCGCCGTGCGTCTGCAGGGCGCTTCATCGTCCCGCGTCCTCTGGCGCCATATCGTGCCGCTGTGTCTGCCCTCGGTCATTATCCGTATCACCATGAATATGGCCGGGATCATTCTGACCGCGGCCGGTCTCGGCTTTCTCGGGCTCGGCGCGCAGCCGCCGGAGCCGGAGTGGGGAGCGATGATCTCCAGCGGGCGCACTTATATGATGGAGTGCTGGTGGGTCGTAACAATTCCGGGGCTGGCGATTCTGATCAACAGCTTAGCGTTCAACTTCTTAGGAGATGGCCTACGTGACATCCTCGATCCCCGCAGTGAATAATGCTCCGCTGCTCGACGTGCGCGATCTGTGCGTCGACTTTGTTAACGGCAGCGCGGTGACCCATGCCGTGCGCGGCGTCTCCTTCCAGCTGGGGCGCGAAAAGCTGGCGATTGTCGGCGAGTCCGGTTCGGGTAAGTCCACCGTTGGGCGCGCGCTGCTGCAGCTGCATCCGAAAAAGGCCCGCGTCAGCGCCAGCCGCATGCAGTTTGCCGACCTCGATCTGCAGCATCTTAGCGAAGCGCAGATGCGCGGCGTACGCGGCAAACGTATCTCTATGATTATGCAGGACCCGAAATATTCGCTTAATCCGGTGGTCTGCGTGGGTAAGCAAATCGCCGAGGCCTGGCTTACTCATCATCCCGGGCGCAAAGATGAGGCGAAAGCCAGGGCGCTGGAGATGCTGGAGGTGGTGCGTATTCGCCAGCCGGAGCGCGTTTATCAGCTTTATCCGCATGAAATATCCGGCGGACAGGGGCAGCGCATCATGATCGCCATGATGCTGATTACCGACCCGGAACTGATCATTGCCGATGAGCCCACCTCCGCGCTGGATGTGTCGGTGCGCCTGCAGGTGCTGGGCCTGCTGGATGACCTGGTTCAGTCGCGCGGGCTGGGGCTGATTTTTATCAGCCACGATATCAACCTGGTGCGCAGCTTCTGCGACCGCGTACTGGTGATGTACGCCGGACGGGTAGTGGAGTCCATCGCTGCTAAAGATCTCGATAACGCCCGTCATCCCTATACTCAGGGATTGATTAACTCGCTGCCGGATATGCAGCATCGTCGCCCGATACTGCCGGTGCTGCAGCGTCAGGCCAGCTGGTTAACGGAATAAGGAGCGGATGATGATTGAAGTTCAACATCTCAACCTCGCGTTTGGCGAGGGGGATAAGCGTAACCAGGTGCTGTATGACGTCAGTTTCCACGTTAAGCCCGGCGAGATCTACGGTCTGGTAGGCGAGTCCGGCTCCGGTAAAACGACGGTGCTCAAGTGCCTGGCGGGGCTGTTTACCCACTGGCAGGGGGAGCTGGCCATCGATGGTCAGCGCTTAGGGCATGAAATTAGCCGCAAGCGCTGCCGTCAGGTGCAAATGGTATTTCAGGACCCCTACGGATCGCTGCATCCTCGTCACACCATTGGCGATATCCTCGAAGAGCCGCTGCAGATCCATCGTATCAACGACCGCGACCGGCGGATCAATGCGCTGCTGGACAAAGTTGGCCTCAACCGTGCCTTTCGCGAGCGCTATCCGCATCAGCTCTCCGGCGGGCAGCGGCAGCGCGTGGCGATAGCCAGAGCGCTGATTCTTGAGCCTCAGGTACTGCTGCTGGATGAGCCGACGTCGGCGCTGGATGTGTCGGTGCAGGCGGAGATCCTCAATCTGCTGGCAGAATTGCAGCAGGAGGCTAAGCTCACTTACCTGATGGTTACCCACGATCTCGGGGTTATTGCCCATTTATGCCAGACCGTGGCGGTGATGCAGTACGGGAAGATCCTTGAAACCCTGACGGTCGATGCGCTGGTCAGCGGCGAGGCGCGGACGGCCTATACGCAGATGCTGGTCAACGCCAGTCGGCAATATACGCGCGAAATGGCGCGCGAGGTGGCGGCATACTAAGCTTAATGGCGCATTGTCTCGCGGGAAATGCGCCCATTTTTATAGAGAAAACTTTGAAATGATATGTAGTTATAGTTATAAATATCGTCTATTAATGTAAATATGGTGTTTAGATCTAAAATGAAATCATCTGTTGTAAGAATGCTTCTTTTGCGGATCATAACTTGTGTTTATTATTGATTTTGAAATAAACAACCAGTATTGATTCAAAGTACAAAATATTCCGTTCTGTAAATTCATTTAAACCTTGCTAATAACAAGGAAAAACTGCGTATTACGCCTCCAGATCCGCTGAGTAATAGAGTAAACTCGCCTGCGAATAATCTTAAGATGCCATCAACGTCATGGCGGATTACCCTATTTATAGTAGGGTACCCCAGCCGCTCATCCACGTGATTACTATTCTCAGAGAACAGGATGGAAAAAATATATACAATTAATGGAAGAATTGCCTTTTTTCCTCAGCGTAGCGTTCTAATACTTATTGCTGACGAGACGAAAACGGTTTCCTTAAATATGCCGGCCAGCCGCTGCTTATTACTGCTTATTCAGCATGATGGCAATACTGTTGCCCGCGAAACCTTTTTTGAGGAAGTGTGGATAAAGCATGGCTCCCAGGTAACCAGCAACGGTTTTTACCAGAATATTTCCCTGTTACGCCGGGCATTTAAGGAGCTGGGGGTAGACGAGGATATTATTATTACGGTGCCGAGGGTTGGCGTCAGGCTGGATGCAACATTAACGGTGACGGAATCTCAGCCGCGCGATGTAGAGAAGGCGCCGACGGCGGAGGGGCCACAAGCGCCCGTTGACGAGCCTGTTCATAAGGAGGTCGCAGCTGCGAGTTTGCCCGAAAAAAAGCGGTTAAGGCCGCGACGCTCTCTTTTGTGGGGGCTTGCGGCGCTGCTGAGTTGTCTGGTGGGCGGTTTTGTTGCGTGGCAAACAGAATTCGAATCTTATTTGCAAAGTTATTCGCCCATAATTGCTAAATTTTCGCAACAATGTCACTTCTTTGCCAATAATGATGTGGTTGATCATGTTCGTCATGTCAATTTTATCAAGCGCAGTAAATTTGAATGCGAAGAATATCCATGGATTTATTTGACGCTTTATCCCGGGCAAGCGCGGGTGTCGGTGATTCGCTGTCGTCAGCCTTTTAGTCAATGGCGTGATAATCAATGCCTCACCAAATATTACATTAAGGAGATAGTCAATGCGCCGGCGTGAAATTAAATGGTTAATCGCTATCGTATTTATCGGAGTATTAAGCGGTATGACGATAAAATCCTGGCAATACTGGCAGCGCAATCATTTCCAGTGCAGCGGTGAGATGCGGCTATTAAACTCAGGTTATCAGGGTGATATTTCATTACGCTTCGTATTTGATAGCACCCGTGGGCTGGTGATTGTCCGGGGAGAGATTACGCCGCCGCAGGGTGAATCGTTTACCATCAACCAGAACATCTGGTTTAGCTTTACCCGCGACGGCCAGCACTACTTCCTGCGATCGGAAACCGTCTCTGCCAGCATCGGCGAAACCGAGCAGGAGAAGCATATTAACAACATCCTGCCCAAGTTTTTCCTGCAGCCGCAGGTGCCGTTTTACCTTAATATTCAGCGGCTCAATCAACGAACCCGGCTGCTGTATACCAGTCGGGCGCCGTCTTTGCTTTGCGAAACCTGATCAACGTAGCAGCGGACAGTCGGGAGGAAGTCGGCAGCGTAGCGCGGCCGGTAAAAGCTCCATGCGGAAGGTTTTACCGGTCAGCGGTTCGCCGTCGAGGTTAAACGTCATCTCATGAGGGGCGGTTATCTCAAACCACGATGAGACGCCGTCGATGATATTCGGCGAGGTTTGCGGATTTGCCAGGGTGCTGAACAGCGCAGGGATCAGCTCTTCGCCGGTGAAAATGCGCAGATGCAGCAGGCCATCATTGATTAATGCTTCCGGGCACAGCTGCTGGCCGCCGCCGGCCTGACGCCCGTTGCCGATGCCGATGACCAGTGCATCGCCATGCCAGTGAAAGTTCTCGCCGCGGATTTCGCAGCGGTCCGGCTTGAGCGTATCCATGCGCATCAGGCCGTGGATCAAATACGAGACGCCGCCGAGCGCGGCCTTGAGTTTCTCCGGGGTTTCGGTCGTAATGCGGGTGCCGAAACCGCCGGTGGCCATATTAATAAAACCGGTCTTATCGTTAACTCGCGCAATATCTATCGCCACTTCGCGGCCAACGATGGCCAGCTTCAGCGCGCTGGCCAGATCCTGCGGGATGCCGACGCTGGTGGCGAAGTCGTTCGCCGTGCCCAGCGGCAAAATCCCCAGCGCCATTTTACCGTCGCGCTCGACCAGAGCCGTCGCCACCTCATTGATGGTGCCATCACCGCCGCCGGCAATCACCGTTTCGACATTCAGCTGCAGAGCTTCATCGACAAAGCGAACGGCATCGCCTTTTTCCCAGGTGACGCGGACGTGAATATCGATTCCTTCGTCGCGTAACAGTTTAACCGCCTCGCGTAGCTGCGGTTCATTGGCGCCTTTGCCATTCAGAATCAGTAAGCTGGCTGGAAACGTGGACATTATCAGGGGACCTTTATTGCTCAGTAATGCATAAAGTGTACCGCATGAAGAAAGCGAAGGCGGGGGGAGAGATAAAAAATAAGCCCGCGTAAGGGAGATTACGCAGGCTAAGGAGGTGGTTCCTGGTACAGCTAGCATTTATGGGTTATGTTTTTCAGCGAAATGGATGATATCTGCTTTGAACGAAACGGTATGTGATCCGTTTCTAATATCTTTACATCGTGAAAGAATAACCCAAATTAACTAGTTACTGTGCGGGTTTCGGGTTGTCTGACCAGTAAAGTTGCGCATCAGCAGAGCATATTGCAGCACCATATCTTCCGGGACAGGCAACCATACTGTGTGCCCGTCGCCCGGCGCTACCGACACTCGCTCGCCTTTGCCGTTTTCCATATGTTCGAGAGTAAAGTTGACGTTGCCCTGCGGGGTCATCAGCTCAAGGCTATCGCCGACGGAAAATTTATTTTTCACCGCCACCGCCGCCAGCTGGCCGTTGCGCTCGCCGGTAAATTCGCCGACAAACTGCTGGCGTTCGGAAACAGAGTAGCCGTGCTCATAGTTCTGGTAGTCATCGTGCGTATGGCGACGCAGAAAACCTTCGGTATAGCCGCGATGCGCGAGGTTTTCCAGGGTATCCAGCAGGGAAGTATCGAACGGTTTGCCTGCGGCGGCGTCGTCAATGGCCTTGCGGTAGACCTGAGCGGTACGGGCACAATAGTAATGTGATTTCGTGCGGCCTTCGATTTTCAGCGAATGAACGCCCATCTGGGTCAGCCGCTCGACGTGAGCGATAGCGCGCAGATCTTTCGAGTTCATGATATAGGTGCCGTGTTCGTCTTCAAACGCGGTCATGTATTCACCCGGACGCCTGGCTTCTTCAATCATAAACACCTGGTCAGTCGGCGCGCCGATGCCCAGCGTCGGCTCCACGTTCTGCACCGGGATCGGTTCGTGCTTATGCACGATATTACCGACATCGTCTTCTTTGCCTTCCTGAACGTTGTATTCCCAGCGGCAGGCGTTGGTGCAGGTGCCCTGGTTCGGATCGCGTTTGTTGATATAGCCCGAGAGCAGGCAGCGGCCAGAGTAGGCCATGCACAGCGCGCCGTGAACGAAGATTTCAATTTCCATCTCCGGCACCTGGCTGCGAATTTCGGCGATTTCATCCAGCGACAGCTCGCGGGAGAGAATGACGCGGGTCAGCCCCATTTGCTGCCAGAACTTGACCGTCGCCCAGTTCACGGCGTTGGCCTGCACCGACAGATGAATATCCATGTCGGGAAAATGTTCGCGCACCAGCATAATTAAGCCCGGATCGGACATGATCAGCGCATCCGGCCCCATTTCCACCACCGGCTTCAGATCGCGAATAAACGTTTTCAGCTTGGCGTTATGCGGGGCAATGTTAACCACCACATAGAATTTTTTACCCAACGCGTGGGCTTCGTTAATGCCGAGCTGCAGATTTTCGTGATTGAATTCGTTGTTACGCACGCGCAGGGAGTAGCGGGGTTGGCCCGCATAAACGGCATCTGCGCCATAGGCGAAAGCGTAACGCATATTTTTCAGCGTTCCCGCCGGGGAAAGGAGTTCCGGTTTAAACATGATTTTCTCGTTCTGATGACAGGTCAGATTCGCCGCACCCGGTGCGGCGAGTTGGGGAGTGCCCCCACATTAAGGGCGGGCATTGTAGCGCTGTGGGGCAGGGGAGTAAACCACCTTACACCATGGAGTTGACCTGCCCCGGCAGCTCGGAATCCGGGATGCGTGAGGTGTACCAGGCAAAGCGCCAGCGTTTCCAGAAAGAATCGAAATGGAGAGCATCCAGATCCATGAATAATTCATGTTCAGGGTACAAGGTGATGAAAAAATGCGCCCAGCGCGCGCTCTGTTTCATATTATAAAGCGCTTTATCCCGTTTGTTACCGTACAGCTGCGACAGCGCCACCATGGCCTCCGGCGAACCTTTATTTGCCGCTTCCTGCACCTGTTGCAAATGTGAGTGCGCCAGCGCTAAATCTTTTACGCCGGCGATATTAAGCAGAAAGAGTTCCCAGGCCCGCTTATCGCCATAGCGGGAGGCCAGATAGAGATTATCGAGAAGGTTTTTTTCGTAAGCGGCGCGCTTTTCCGCCGGCGGAGCCTGGTTGATCAGACGTTCGCTGCAGTTGGCCATGCGGAAATGGATCTCCTGCAGATCCTGTTCATAGCCGTCATCGCCGCCGTTGGCGATCAAGCGATATTTATTATCTGCGTCGCGCTGCGCGACGTGCTGGCGTAAAATCTCGGCCGCTTGCTGGCAGTAACCGAAGGCGATGGCGGGATCGTACGGCAACAAGCCTCCGTTATCTCTGGCATGAGATTCCACCCCGAGCTGATTAAGCGCGCTGGGGATGTTTCTTCGGGCGCCAAGGTGGGCCAGAGGCAGGAGATATTCGGGGTAACCAAGCCAGCGAAAATCTTTTATCGCCGCCCGCCAGTTATGGTCGTATTCAATGTCGGCGACGCTATCGAGCCAGACGGCACCCTGCGCTTCATCTTTTTCAAAGCCAAATAACCCCGCGTACTGGAAGTAGCCGCGATAGATTTTCGGCACGCCGTATTCGGTTTGTTGCGCATTCTGGCAGATGAAATTGTAAATCCACTCGCTGTCCGGGAAATCGCGCAGCGCAAACTTTAACGCCCACGCGGTGTAGTAATTGTTGAGCTTCACTTTTTCCATGACCGAACGCTGCAGGGTGAGCCAGAGCGCGTCTTTATCGTCTAAATCGCTATAGCAGAGCAGCAGCCACTCCAGCGCATGGTGGCGAGACTGCGCCATGTGCGCCCGCCGGGCAATCTCTTCGGCTTTGGCGATAATATGCTCCCGCTCGGTCGGTGAATCCACTTCATTGATACGCAGATCGCGATGGTCATCCCACCAGATTAAAAGTTCCAGATGCTCCCGCTCGGCGGCGGTAAGATGATCGCATACCGTTGATGCCAGAAATTCGCGGATCTCCTGATGCGATCCTCCCCAGCGCGGCATACGAAACGGAATATACTCATCCAGCGCGTAAAATGCCGTCGGGAAAATCGCCAGACAAACGGCGAGCCAGTAGCGTTGCCCGGCGTCGCCATCGCACGCAGGCAGTACCTGCGGACGCGGAAGATTCGGGCATACCGCGTCGGCAAACGACAGGCCGGAATAGGCCATCAGCGCCTCCACTTCCTGCGGTGAGCGGCGGTGATACTCAGCCAGTTCCTGCATCAGCGGTCGTCCCGCAACCTCAGCGCCGGCAAGGAACTCAGCCAGCCACTCGGGCTGGCCGAAGACCTTAGAGTTAGTGCTGGTCAGGGACGCCGCCATCCACTGGCGTGGTTCGAGGTCGATGGCGTAGAGAGCGGCAATGACCATCCGCTCATTGCAGGCGCTGGCGCAGATCCACATGGCGCGGGTGGTATCCTGCGCCCAGCCGTAGCTGCGATAGAGCCACGCGCGGTGGTTCCAGTACTGGGCCTCAGCAAGCCAGGCATAGCTGGAGCGCGGGCGGGCGCGCTGCCAGTTTTTGATCAGCGCTAACCCAGCAGGCCCGGCCTCGACCAGCGCATCCATATCGTAAAAATGGTTGCACATCTGCGTCCAGGCGAGGAAGTAACGTTTTTCCGCCTCGCGGCTGGTCAGGCTTTCCGCCAGCGCCCGGCTATAGCGCGCCTCGAGCTCGTCATAACATCCTTCGCGCAACAGGCCGGGAAGATCCGCGATAGACCACTCGCGCTGTCCGTCATTGAGGGGATTTTTACGGTTGCACATCTCAAACATGGCGGTGAGCAGTGGGTCATCCTTTTCCATAAACACTCCTTTTAAACCGGGTCGAAAATTTTGAAGTCATTCCACGGCAGCGTTTTCCAGCGGCTGAAGGAGGCTTTCAGATAACAGGCCACCTCCTGCACATCGCGTCCGGCAACCGCCGTTGGCGTATCCATTAACGCCAGCCGTACCCGGCGGGCGCGGACGTAGGCGGTGGCGTAATCTTCCCACGAAGCAAAACAATCCTGCGCCCGCTGGGCGTTTAACAGGAGAACCAGCCAGGCCTGATTTTCGTCGCACCAGCCGAGCCCGGCGATACAGCGCGTCAGAAAGGCGGTGCGCATGCAGTCGAACGCCAGCGCGTCGCGAACCCGGCCCTGGGCCGCCAGGTGGTGGTAAAACGTGCGCGGCGAGCTGCCCATGCCCGCCGGCCAGCAGCGAAGGATCTCGGCGATCTGCTGGCGTAACGCCGCGCCGTCGAGGTGCTGATGCAAGCCCAGTTCTTTTTTTACCTGCTGCGTCAGGTGGCGGCGCTGGTCATCATCAAGTTTCAACGCCAGCTGTACGCCTTTTGTCGGCAGGCCATTGCGGTGCGAGAGGAGATCGGCTAAGGCCAGCGCCCACTGGCGTCTTCGGCTATCGCGGCGCAGATCGTTAAGATGGTCCTTTTCTTTTTCCTTGGCGATGCGGGCGGCAATCAGCTGTTTATTCTTTTTTTTGGCGCGTAAGCGCAGGTAATAAGCGGTGGTAAACAAGGCTATCAGCAGCATCAAGGACTCTCTCCGGTGTGTGGTCGGTAGCGCGTGGTTTGTAGCGTCAGGCTCTCAATTTCAAAAGGCTGGCTGCAGGTGTTTTTCCCGGCAAGCGTAGGGTGCCATTCATGCTGTGGGAACAGCATTTCCGCCGCGGTCGCCACGTTGGGATCGATCGTCTGAAGATAGCGCAACGCCTCCGGAGCGCTGTGCAGAAGCAGCCACTGTAGCGCCACCGGTGGGTGAGGGAAGTGCGCCATTAAATGAAAATTGTTATGCAGAACGTTGAGTAAAAAATCAAAATCAACCACATCGGTGATAAATTTCCAGCCAGCAAATTGCGGCGTCGCTTCATAGACGATCCCCATACCTTCACAATCGGCGTGGCGCTCGGGACGTGGTTGCAGATAATGTAATAAAGCCAAAACGTCGGCGGCATATTTTTTAACAGGATGCTGGTTCTGCTTACCTTTAATTTGATCGATACTCATGCTGTCATTATTTATCCTCAGGCTCAGGGTGACGTGGGGAATATTATTTTCGTCGCGCAGGCTCAGAAGGCGAAATGCGCCTTGTTCAATTTGCCGGGCGTAGTACTCGCCGTAGCCGCCGGAGAGTGACCCTTTATCCTCGAACTGGCCGACGCAGTGCTGCATATGCCAGGATTCATAGGCCATTTCACTACGCAAGGCCGGGCTGGCGGCATCGAAGGCGACCCACTGCCCAGCAGTGACCTTCATCAGCGGCTTAACGGCGTCGTCGCTGGAGGGGTACCAGCCTCGTTCGCGCAGGCGCTGCATTTTCTGGTGCTCGGCCTCGCGCATGTCCAGGACGGTGAAACAGTTAATGCGCTGAAGTTTGCTTTCCAGCCGCGTGCCTTCCAGCCGCGACAGGAACTCCAGTAACTCCCTTTCCGTCGCCAGCAGCTGCGGATGCTGTGGATTAAGATAGTAAAAGGCGCCGCCGCCGCCCAGCCCGGATATCAACCAAGCGGGGATCGCCTTCTCCGCGCCAAAGTAAACCGCATAATCGGCGGCGGAGCGTACAGGATAAACGTGGGGGAAATTACCGATAGCCCAGCGAAAAAAATGGTTGCTTAGCCAGCGTTGAATACTATTACCGTCGTCGCGCTGTTCGCTGCGAGAAATAATGGCCGATTTTACATCAGGAGCGTTAATTATATTTCGTGGACTATATTTTCTATGAATATTACTCATGGCATTCCTTGCGCAGTTGAATATTAGAGAATATCCGCCTGCAATATATCATGCCGGTGGCGTATTTCTTATTATTGCCGGTATTCTCAGATTATGACCCGAAGGGCGCAGTTTTTTCCTGAAGCGCCGCTGAGGGGCTTATTTGGGGGAGCGGATAACAGAAAATGCCAGCCCCGGCACTGAGCCGGGGCTGTGCGGTTACGCCAGGCGGCAGGCGTCGGCTTCCCAGCGATATCCAACGCCGTAAACGGCGCGGATAAACGACTGCTCGGCGTCCAGCGATTCCAGCTTGCGGCGCAGGTTCTTGATATGGCTGTCAATAGTGCGGTCGGTGACCACGCGGTAATCGTCGTACAGATGATTGAGCAGCTGTTCGCGGGAGAAGACTTTACCCGGTTCCTGAGAGAGGGTCTTCAGCAGCCGGAACTCGGCGGGCGTGAGGTCCAGCAGCTTGTTGCGCCAGGAAGCCTGGAAGCGGCCCTCGTCGACAATCAGCGGGCTTTCGGCATCCAGCGCCTGCAGATCGCGCTGCGGCTTGCAGCGGCGAAGAATGGTCTTCACGCGGGCCACCACTTCACGCGGGCTATAGGGCTTACAGATATAGTCATCGGCGCCGATTTCTAACCCCAGCAGGCGGTCGATCTCCTCGATTTTGGCGGTTACCATCACCACCGGAACCTCAGAGAAACGGCGGATTTCCCGGCACAGAGTGAGTCCGTCGGTACCGGGCAGCATCAGATCCAGCAGAATCAGATGCGGCGGCGTCTGGCGAACGTACGGTAGAACCCGATCGCCGTGATTGATCAGCGTCGGCGCATAACCCGCCGCCTGAAGATAATCGATCAGCAATTGGCCCAGTTTGGGCTCATCTTCCACGATAAGAATGCGCGGCGTGTTTTCATCAACAGGTAATTCAGTCATACGTCTCTCGATAAATTACGTTCCAGAGGTAACTCTACTTTAATGCTAACCCCGCCCAAAGGCGAATGGCCGGCACGTAAAGTGCCGCCGTGGGCAGCCACGATGTTAAGGCAAATCGCCAGCCCCAGACCAGAGCCGCCGCTGGCACGATTACGCGACCCTTCGGTACGATAAAAGCGCTCAACCAGCCGCTCCAGCTGTTCGTCGGTGACGCCGGGCGCGCTATCGGCAAAGTCGAGAATCAGCATCTGGCCGCTCTGGCGGGCGCTAATCTGCAGGCCGCCGCCGCTATCGGTATAGCGCAGGCTGTTTTCCAGCAGGTTGTTGAACAGCTGCATCAGGCGATCCCGGTCGCCGAAAATCGTCGCGCTTTCCGGCAGCGAAACGCCAATCGACAGTCCACGGCTGGCGAAGCGCTCGCGAAACGCGCCGGCGGCGACCTCCAGCAGATTAATAATATCCACCGAGCTTTTCTGGTAGGTGAGGGCGCCTTCATCGGACATGGAAAGCTGGTGCAAATCCTCGACCAGTTTGGTGAGGGTGGCGACCTCCGCCTGTAGGGAGGCGATGGAATCCGGGGTAAATTTCCTGATGCCATCCTGAATCGCCTCCAGCTCGCCGCGCAGCACCGCCAGCGGCGTGCGAAGTTCATGAGAAATATCGGCCATCAGGTCGCGGCGCATTTGCTGATTGCGTTCAAGGGTACTGGCTAGCTGGTTAAAATCTTTCGCCAGGCGCCCCAGTTCATCGCTGCTGGTGGCGGTGACCCGGGTGGAGAAATCGCCGGCCGCCAGACGATGAGTCCCCTCAACCAGCCGTTTAACCGGGGCGAGCAGACCGCGCGCCAGCGGGAAGGTGGCCAGCGCCGCCAGCAGCGTAGCGAGGGCGACAATCAGCCAGCTGGTGCGTTTCTGCTGACGGTCGAAGTTGATATCGGTGTTGCGCGTCAGGCGCTCAACCGGCGAGGCAATGACCGCGCCAACCTCGACGCCGTTAACCATAATGCTGCGCCGGGTGCCGTCTGTCGGGACGCGCTCGCGCGGGCCCACCAGTACGCGCCCTTTCTGATCGACCACCCAGAACATCGTGCGCCAGCCGTGCGGAGGCATATCAGGACCGGGACCGCGATCGCCACGATCGCCGCGCGGGCCCTCAAGGGGGCGGTCCGGCGCGGCATCCGGCGGCATCTCTCCGGGGCCGGGGCCCGGACGCGGTTCGTCCATCGGACCCATACCGCGACCCGGCGGCGAGCGATCGTCATTGTCGCGCTCAAAGGTTTTCAGCAGCTGGAAAATAAAGCGGTCGTTGTTGCGCAGGAACTTCCAGCTGCCGTGCTGGGCATACTGTTCGCTCAGGGCATCGCCGAGCATGGTCAGGCGCTGTTCGTTGCCGCGCTTGATATAGTCGATAAAGCCGCGTTCAAAACTGATACGCACCGCCCAGTGCATGCTGATTAGCAGCACGATGCAGGTGGCAAGAATCGCGATAAACAGCTTGCCGGTAATGCCGGGACGCCAGAACTTCAAGACTCACTCCTTTTACGGCGACGAATCACGGTATTGATCGTGGTGTCGTCCGGTACGCGGGAAAAAATGAGTGCCGGCAGCGCAATAACCACCGCCATGCTTAAGTAGGTATAAAGAAACACCTGATGAGCGGTCGCCGCATCGACGCCGATATGCTGCTGGCCGTAGAGACCGAGTAGCATCCCGGCGATAGTGACGCCGATACTCATCGACAGCTGCATGACCATCGATAGCATGCTGTTGCCGCTGCTGGCCAGATCGTCGGGCAGGTCCTTCAGGGTCAGGGTATTCATTGAGGAGAAGCGGCTGGAGTTAATCATTCCCTGCAGAAACAGGACCACCGGCAGCAGCCAGTACCAGCCCGCGAGCGCGACGGCCATAAATAGCAGGCTGACCAGCGCGAGGCCGATCGTTGAAGCCACCAGCACCCGGCGATAGCCGAAGCGGTTGACCACCTGAACCACAATACGCTTCATTCCCATGCTGCCAAGCACCATCGGGATCATCATCAGCCCGGCGTGGAACGGCGAAAAGCCGAGGCCAATCTGTAAAAACACCGGGGTCATGAACGGCAGCATGCCGCTGCCGATGCGCCCGGCGAAGCTGCCGCTAAGGCCGAGAGAAAAGGTGCGGTTGTTGAACAGCTTCAGGCTGAACAGCGCGTTGCGGTTGCCGCGCGCGTGCCACAGATAGCACAGAATTGACGCCGCGCCGATGGCCACCAGCGCCGTCAGCCACAGGGGGGAGATTCCGAGCCCCTTTTTGCCGTCGAGCGCCAGGGTGAGCGTCGCCATGCCGGCGGCCAGCAAAATAAAGCCGAGGATATCAAAGCGCCGGGTTTGCAGAGTGTAGTTGGGCATCAGCCACAGCGTGGCGATGGCACCGATGATGCCAACCGGAATATTGATCAGAAAGATCCAGTGCCAGGAGGCGTACTCCACCAGCATCCCGCCGAGCGCCGGGCCGAGCAGCGGCCCCACCTGGCCGGGCAGGGTGACGAAGGTCATCGCCGCCATATATTGACTGCGCGGGACAATTTTCATTACCGTCAGGCGGCCTACGGGAACCATCATTGCGCCGCCGACGCCCTGCAGCACCCGGGCCAGAATCAGCTGATCGAGCGTGGCGGCCTGCGCGCAGAACAGGGAGCCGGCGGTGAACAGCACGATGGCGCTAAAAAAGATATTTCTTACCCCGACACGATCCGCCAGCCAGCCGCTGGCGGGCAGCATCACCGCCACCGTCAGCACGTAGGAGACGATAACCATATGCATATGCAGCGGGCTCTCCCCAAGACTTTGCGCCATGGAGGGGAGGGCGGTGTTAACGATGGTAGTATCCAGCGCCTGCATAAAAAAGCCAAAGGCCACTATCCACAGCTGCCAGCGTACGCTGGAAGGAAGATCTGTCATGTTATTCGCTTACCGGTTGATGGACTTTTCGCGAAAAACGCAGCCGCAGACGGTCGAAGAACAGATAGACCACCGGCGTGGTATACAGGGTCAACAGCTGACTCATTACCAGACCGCCGACAATGGTGATCCCCAAGGGCTGGCGCAGCTCGGCGCCATCGCCGCCAGAGATAACCAGCGGCAGCGCGCCGAACAGCGCCGCCAGGGTGGTCATCATTATCGGCCGGAAGCGCAGCAGACAGGCCTGGAAGATTGCCTCTTCCGGCGGCAGGTTGCCGTTGCGCTGCGCTTCCAGGGCAAAGTCGACCATCATGATGGCGTTTTTCTTCACAATGCCAATTAATAGCATAATCCCGATAAGCGCGATTAGGCTGAACGGGGCATCGAAAAGCTCCAGCGCCAGCAGCGCGCCGACGCCCGCGGACGGAATAGTCGACAGAATGGTTAGCGGATGAACGTAGCTCTCATAGAGGATCCCCAGCACGATATAGACCGTGGCGATAGCCGCCAGAATCAGGATCACCTGCGAGTTCATGGTCTCCTGGAACACCTGCGCGGTCCCGGCGAACGACCCGCGGACGCTGGACGGCACGCCAAGCTGGGTCATCGCCCGGTTAATGGCGTCGCTGGCTTCTGACAGCGATTTGCCGGTAGGCAGGTTAAACGACACGGTCGATGCCGCCGACAGCCCCTGATGGTTCACCGACAGCGGGGCGTTGGCCGGCTGCCATTTGGCGAAATAGGATAGCGGGATCGGCTTGTCTTCGCTGTTGATCACAAACATTTTATCGAGGGCGCTGACGTCCTGGGTGTAGACCGGGTCGACCTGCATCACCACTTTATACTGGTTCAGCGGCTGGTAGATGGTTGAGATCTGCCGCTGACCGAAGGCGTTATTCAGCAGATTATTGGCATCCTGCACGCTGATGCCGAGTCGCGACATGGTATCGCGGTCGTAGATCAGGTCCATCTCGGCGCCGTTATTCTGGCTGTCGGAGTTGACGTCCGCCAGCTCCGGCAGCGCCGCCAGCGTTTTGCGGATTTTGGGTTCCCACTCCCGCAGCGCCGCAAGGTCGTCCGACAGCAGCGTGTACTGGTAGCTGGCGTTGGCCTGACGGCCGCCGACGCGGATATCCTGTACCGCCATCAGGAACAGGTTGGCCCCCGGCTCTTTGGCCAGCTTCTTCCGCAGCCGATCGATAATCTGCTGCGCCGTTTCATGGCGCTCATCGCGCGACTTCAGGGTGATAAACATCATCCCGCTGTTGACCCGCGAGCCGCCGGTAAAACCGGTGACGTTGTCCACCGCCGGATCTTCACGAATGATCTTCATAAAGTCCTCCAGCTTGCCGCGCATCGCCTGGAACGAGATGCTCTGATCGGCCTGGATCCCGCCCATCAGCACCCCGGTGTCCTGCTCCGGGAAGAAGGTTTTGGGAATCGAAATATAGAGCCAAACGCTCAGCGCGATGGTGCCAGACAGCACCAGGCCGGTTAAGCGGCTATGCTTCAGTACCCACTTCAGCGACTTACCGTATCCGCCCTGAATCGCCACCAGCAGGCGGCCAACACCGCGCTTGCGCGTCGGCTCGTGCGGCTTGCCGCTTTTCAGCAGCCAGCCGCACATCATCGGCGTCAGGGTCAGGGAGACCGCCAGCGAGATGCCGATCGCCACCGACAGAGTAACGGCGAATTCGCGCAGTAGCCTTCCCGGCAGGCCGCCCATCAGCAGCAGCGGCAGGAATACCGCCACCAGCGACAGGCTCATCGACAGAACGGTAAAGCCGACTTCCCGGCTCCCCTGCAGCGCCGCCTGCAGCGGCTTCATGCCCGCTTCGAGATGGCGGGAAATGTTTTCCAGCACCACGATGGCGTCATCAACCACGAAGCCGGTAGCGATGGTCAGCGCCATCAGCGACAGGTTGTTAAGGCTGAAGCCGCACAGGTACATGGCGGCGAAGGTGCCGATCAGCGAAACCGGAACCGCCACCGCCGGGATCAGCGTTGCGCGCCCCGAGCGGAGGAAGAGGAAGACCACGAGGATCACCAGCGCCACCGAGATCACCAGCGTTTGCTCGACTTCCTCCAGCGAGGCGCGGATGGTCGGCGAACGGTCCTGGGCGATTTGCAGATCGACAGAGGCCGGGATGGTGCGCTGTAGCTCCGGTAGACGGGCGCGAATGCTGTCCACCGTTTCAATGATATTAGCCTCCGGCAGCTTACGGATCATCAGCAAAATCGCCGGTTTGGCGTTAGTCATCCCGGCGTTGCGCACGTCCTGCACCGAATCGGTGACGTTGGCGACGTCGCCGAGGCGCACCGCCGCGCCGTTGTTGTAGTGCACGATCAGCGGCTGGTATTCGGCAGCGGTTTTCAGCTCGTCGTTGGTCGCCACCTGCCAGCGGTGGGTGGCATCTTCCAGCGCCCCCTGCGGTTTACGCACGTTGGCGTTGCTGATGGCGGTGCGCACCGCGTCGAGCGACACGCCCTGGTTAAACAGCGCCTGTGGGTTGAGGTCGACGCGCACCGCGGGCAGCGAGCTGCCGCCGACGTCGACGTCGCCGACGCCGTCAATCTGGGCAATGGTCTGCGCCAGTTGGGTTGAGGCGAAGTCGTACAGCTCACCCTGGGACCAGGTATCCGAGGTGAGGGTGAGGATCATGATCGGCGCGTCTGACGGGTTGGCTTTGCGATAGGTCGGACGGCTCGGCATACCGCTCGGCAGCAGGCTTTGCGCGGCGTTAATCGCCGCCTGCACATCGCGGGCCGCGCCGTTGATATCGCGGTCAAAGTTGAACTCAAGAATGATGCGCGTACTGCCGAGCGAGCTGGAGGAGGTCATCTCATTGACCCCGGCAATCCGCCCCAAAGAGCGCTCCAGCGGCGTCGCCACCGAAGAGGCCATGGTCTCCGGCGACGCGCCGGGCAGCGAGGCGCTGACCATGATAACCGGGAAGTCCACCTGCGGCAGCGGCGCTACCGGCAGCAGGCGAAAACCGAGGATGCCGCAGAGAGTAATGGCGAGCGAAATCAGAATCGTCGCCACCGGACGGTAAATGAAGAGCGCGAAAAACTTCACCTACGCCTCCTCTTCACGCCGCGGAAATCGGCTCTTCATATACAGCGACAGTCGGTCGAACAGCAGATAGATCACCGGGGTAGTGAACAGGGTCAGCACCTGGCTGAGCATCAGACCGCCGACCATGCCAATCCCCAGCGGACGGCGCAGCTCCGCGCCGACGCCGGTGCTGAGCATCAGCGGCAGCGCGCCGAGCAGGGCGGCGAGGGTGGTCATCAGGATGGGACGAAAGCGCAGCAGACAGGCCTGGTAGATAGCCTCGCGCGGCGGCATGCCCTGTTCGCGTTCGGCGGCCAGCGCGAAGTCGATCATCATGATGGCGTTTTTCTTGACGATGCCGATCAGCAGTATGATGCCGATAATCGCGATAACGTCCAGTTCGCTCCCCGCCAGCCACAGCGCCAGCAGCGCGCCCACGCCCGCCGTCGGCAGGGTGGAGAGAATCGTTATCGGGTGAATAAAGCTTTCATACAGTACCCCGAGGACGATATACATCGCCACTACCGCAGCGACCACCAGCCAGACGGTGCTGCCCAGCGCCGACTGGAAAGCCAGAGAGCTGCCCTGGAACTGGGTGCGGATATCGCTCGGGAATTCCAGCGCCTGTTCGGCGCCAAGGATGGCATCGACCGCATCGCCCAGCGAATAGTTATCCGGCACGTTAAACGAGATGGTGGTGACCGGGAACTGATCGAGATGGTTTATGGATAGCGGGGCAAAACGCTCCTCGACGCTGGCGATGGATTTCAGCGGCACAATCCCACCGTCGCTGCTGGTCAGGCGAATATTATCCAGCGCCGCCAGCCCCGGCGTGGCCTGGGTATCATGCTCCAGCACCACGCGGTACTGATTCGCCTGGGTATAGATGGTGGAGATTAAACGCTGGCCGAAGGCGTTATACAGCGCATTATCGACGTCCGCCATGCTGATGCCGAGGCGGCTGGCGCTATCGCGGTCAACGTTGATATACGCCGCCAGGCCCTTGTCCTGCCAGTCGCTGCTGACGTCGGAGAGCTGCGGCAGCGCCTGCAGCCGGGTCAGCAGCTGTGGCACCCAGTTGCTGAGCGCATCCAGCGAGTTCGCCTGCAGGGTGAACTGGTACTGAGTGCGGCTGACGGTGGTGTCAATGGTCAGATCCTGCGTGGGCTGAAGGTAAAGCTCAATGCCGGGAATCCCGCTCACCGCGTTCTGCAGGCGGCCGATCACCGTCTGCACGCGATCGTCGCGCTCGTCCAGCGGCTTAAGGTTGATTTGCAGGCGGGCGCTGTTGAGCGCCGGGTTAGTGCCGTCAACCCCGACGTAGGAGGTCAGGCTTTCCACCGCCGGATCTTTGAGTATCGCCGCCGACACCTGCTGCTGGCGCTCGGCCATGTTGGCGAACGACGCCGACTGCGGCGCTTGCAGCGTACCCTGAATAATGCCGTTGTCCTGAATCGGGAAAAAGCCCTTCGGAATAAACACCCATAGCATAATCGACAGTACCAGGGTACCGAGGGCCACGCTCAGTGTCAGCCAGGGATGATTCAATACCCGGCTCAGCCAGCGGCCATAGACGGCGATCACCCGCTCAAAGAAACGCTCGCTGGCGCGCGAGAAGCGGTTCTGCTTGCGCAGCGACTCGTGGCTCAGCATGCGGGCGCACATCATCGGCGTCAGGGTCAGCGACACCACCGCGGAGATCAGGATCGCCACCGCCAGGGTAATGGCAAACTCGCGGAACAGGCGGCCCACGATATCGCCCATAAACAGCAGCGGGATCAGCACCGCAATCAGCGAGAAGGTCAACGAGATAATGGTAAAGCCAATCTCTCCGGCCCCTTTCAGGGCGGCGGCCAGCGGCTTTTCGCCTTTCTCGATATAGCGCGAGATGTTTTCGATCACCACGATGGCGTCATCGACCACAAAGCCGGTGGCGATGGTCAGGGCCATCAGCGTCAGGTTGTTAATCGAGAAATCGAGAAACACCATTACCGCAAAGGTGCCGACCAGCGATAGCGGCACGGCGATGCCGGGAATAATCGTCGCCGGGACGTTGCGCAGAAAGACGTAAATAATCATCACCACCAGGGCGATAGCCAGCATCAGCTCGAACTGGGTGTCGCTAACCGACGCCCGGATGTTGGTAGTGCGGTCGGAAAGCACCTGTACTTTGACTGATTTCGGCAGGCTTTCGGTCAGCTGCGGCAGCATCTGGCGGATGCTGTCGGCGGTAGAGATAATATTGGCCCCCGGCTGGCGCTGGACGTTCATGACGATCGCCCGCTGATTGTTCGCCCATGCCCCAAGCCAGCTGTTTTCCGCGCCCTGTTCCACGGTGGCGACGTCGCCGAGGCGAATCGGTGCGCCGTTCTGCCAGGCGATAATCAGGCGGCGATAATCTTCTGCCGACTGCATCTGATCGTTGGCGGAGAGGGTCACCGCCCGCGCCGGGCCGTCAAGGCTCCCTTTCGCCGAGTTGACGTTGGCGCTGGTTATCGCGGTGCGCACCGTTTCGCTGGTCAGCCCGAGCGCGGCGATGGCCTGGGCGTTGAGCTTGACGCGTACCGCCGGGCGCTGGCCGCCCGCGAGGGTGACCAGCCCGACGCCGGAAACCTGGGAGATCTTCTGCGCCACGCGGGTCTCGACCATATCCTCGACCTGGGTCATCGGCACGGCGGAAGAGGTGACCGCGAGGGTCATAATCGGCGGATCGGCGGGGTTAACTTTGCTGTAGACCGGCGGGTTAGGCAGGTCAGAAGGCAGCAGGTTGGTGGCAGCGTTGATGGCCGCCTGTACTTCCTGTTCCGCGACGTCCAGCGGCAGCGTGAGCTGGAACTGGAGCGTGACCACTGACGCGCCGCCGGAGCTCTGGGAGGACATCTGCTTGAGGCCGGACATCTGGCCAAACTGGCGCTCCAGCGGGGCCGTCACGGATGAGGTCATCACGTCCGGGCTGGCGCCGGGATAGAGGGTTACCACCTGAATCGTCGGGTAGTCCACTTCCGGCAGCGCCGAAACCGGTAAGAATCGATAGCCGATAATCCCGGCCAGCATGATGGCCACCATTAACAGCGTCGTGGCGACCGGGCGCATGATAAACAGACGGGAAGGGCCGCCCGTACTGCTCGGCGGTAACACTTGCATCAGGAGCGCGCTCCTTTTTTACCGTATTCGCGGCTGGTGGCTTTTTCCGGCTCGGCGGCGGTTGCCGCATCGTGGGCTTCGACGACCTCAACTTTTGCGCCTTCCGTCAGACGATCGATCCCGTCAGTGACCACGCGATCGCCGGCGGAGAGACCGGCGTTGATCACCACTTTAAGACTGTCCTGAATACCCGGCGTGACGGTGTGCTTGCTGACCTTATTCTCGTCGTTCAGTACCCAGACGAAATGACCTTCGTTACCCATTTGCAGCGCGGCGGTTGGGATCACTACCGCGTTTTGCTCGGTATCGACCAGCATACGGGCGTTGACGAATTGATTGGGGAACAGGGCGTCATCAAGGTTTGTAAAGCGCGCTTTCAGCTTGATGGTGCCGGTGGTGGCGTCAATCTGGTTATCGAGGCTCAGCAGCGAGCCTTCGCTGATTTTCTGTTTATTGGTGCGGTCCCAGGCTTCGACCGCCAGCTTTTTCCCCGCCTTTTGCGCCTGTATGACGGTGGCGATTTGGTTTTCCGGCAGCGTAAAGACCACATCAATAGGGTGGGTTTGCGTCAGCACCACAATGCCGGTGGTGTCGCCGCTGGAGATCTGGTTGCCGATATCCACCTGTTTTAAGCCGACCCGGCCGTCAATCGGCGCGGTGATGCGGCTCCAGTTCAGCTGGAGCTGGGCGCTGGCGACAGCGGCTTCGTCCGCCTTAATCGTGCCCTGGGTTTCGCTGACCAGCGACTGCTGGGTATCCAGCTCCTGGCGCGACACCAGGTTGGTTTTCACCAGCTGCTGGTAGCGTGCCAGATCGCGGCGGGCGTTGGCGAGGGTCGCCCGATCTTTGGCCAGTTGCCCCTCGGCCTGGGCGAGGGCGACTTTAAACTGGCTGGGATCGATTTCCGCGAGCAGATCGCCCGCTTTGACCTGCTGGCCTTCGGTAAAGTGGATCGCCAGAAGCTGGCCGTCGACGCGGCTGCGCACGGTGACGGTATTCGCCGCCGTCACGGTGCCGAGGCCGGAAAGGTAGCGCGGCACCGCTTCGCTGGTTGCGGTTGCCGCCTGTACCGGCGCGAGGGCGGCGCCAAAACGACCGGGCCGTCCGCCTCCGGGGCCCTGCTGACGCGCGCCTGTCGCCGTCGGCGCGCCGCTATTTGCCGCTTCGCGACCCTGCCAGAACCAGTACGCGGCGCCCGCGACGATCGCTACCACCAGCACGGCTGCCCAACGGCTTTTATTGCTACCTTTCATTAATTTGCTATCTCATCCTGAAACGTTTCACGGAATGATACTAGTTTAGTCAGCGAACGCCGCTTAAAAATGGAGGAATTATGAAAAGACTGTCCAGAAACGTCTGGAAAAAACGCTTTTCCTTGAGCCGATTACGATGAATAGTTAGGCGAAAAATTCGCTTAACGATTTTGCTTAGCCGGGCGAGGAACCCGGTGAATTATCGCCGGTCATTCGCTGTTTCTTAAGGGTCACAGCGGAATGCGTCGCAGCCAGGCTGATATACAGCGTGAATAAGCGGCCCCGGGGCGTGATTCAGCCTGATTGGCAGGCGCATCTGTTTAATAATCAAATTCACTCAAGATTTTGCTTTAAGCAATGCGACCACTATCAGAGGGTTCTTTATGCATTTTACCCAAGCTATCGCCCGTCTACCGGCCGCCACCTGCGGCGCAGGACAAACTACCGCCCAACTGGGCGCGCCGGATATCGCCGCCACCACGCGCCAGTTTCTCGCCTATGTAGAGACCCTTCTGCAGCTCGGCCTGAAGGTCACCGTGCTTCCTGCCGCGGCGGAATATCCCGATGCGCACTTTGTTGAAGATACCGCGGTGGTCATGCCGGAACTGGCGGTGATTACTCATCCGGGCGCGCCGAGCCGTCAGGGCGAAGTCGATACCATTGCGCCGGTGCTGGCGGGGTTTCGTCCACTGGTGCAGATGAGCGAAAGCGGACATATGGACGGCGGCGACGTGCTGCTGGTGGGCAAACGATTTTTTATCGGCCTGACGGCGCGTACCGATGAGCAGGGGATCCGCGAATTTGCCGCCGCCGTTGAGCCGCACGGCTACACGGTGACGGCGATTGAAGTGAGCGCCGGTCTGCATCTGAAATCGATCGTCAACTATGTGGGCCGCAATACGCTGCTGCTGACGGAAGGCTACGTTAACCATCCGGCGTTTAGCGGCTTCAACCGTATCGTGATCCCGGAGGAAGAGGCCTACGCCGGAAATACGCTGTGGATCAACGATACCTTAATTACGCCGCAGGGCTACCCCTGTACCCTGGGCGAAATCAGCAAGCTGGGAATGCCTGTCGTGCAGCTCGACACCAGCGAATTTAAGAAAATGGATGGCGGCCTGACCTGCCTCTCACTGCGTTTTTAATTTTTGCGCCGACACCGGGGAGATCGAAATGAAACTACGCCTTGCCGCACTACTGGCCTGCATGGCGCTCAGCGCGCCGCTGGCCGCCCAGCAGTTTGATACCATTAGCTTTGGCGTCGATGGCGGCTATCCGCCGTTTGACGTACTGGCCCCCAGCGGTGAAATTACCGGTTTTGATATTGATATCGCCAACGCGCTGTGCACCCAGCTAAAAGCCAAATGCGTTTTCGTTAAGCAGCCGTTCGAAAGCATGATTGCCGCTCTCAACGCGCATAAATTCGATGCCATTATCGCTTCGCTCAATATGACCGATGCGCGTAAAAAGGAAGTGGACTTCACCGACCGCTACTACCGCAGCGCAGCGCAGCTGGTGGCGCGCAAAGGTAGCCCGCTGCTGCCTGAGGTCGCCAGCCTGAAAGGCAAGACCGTCGGCGTCCAGACCGGTTCCACCCATGAAGCGTTTGCGAAGGCTAACTGGGCCAACCACGGCGTGAAGATCGTCAGCTACGCGAATCAGGATAACGTCTACCTCGACCTGCTCTCCGGACGCATTGACGCCGCTTTGCAGGATAATATCCAGGCGGCGACCGGCTTTATTGATACCCCGCGCGGGCAGAAATTCGCTTTTGCCGGTCCGGTCATTCAGGACGGCGGTATCTCTTCCGATGTGGGGATTGCGGTCAATAAAGATAATCCGGCGCTGCGGGATGCCCTGAACAGCGCTATCAAGGCTATTCGCGCCGATGGCACCTACGACGCTATCCAGAAAAAATACTTTAGCTTTGATATTTATGGCAAATAAGCCGTGAAGGCGAGGGCGCAGGCGCTGGCTTGCGCCCCTTTACGGCACCCGTGGAAGGCTGAACATGGTCGCAGACTATTTACCCTTACTGTTACGCGGCGCGGCGCTTTCGCTGTGCGTGATGCTCTGCTCATTGCTGGTCGCGCTGCTGCTGGGCCTGATCAACTCGCTGGTTAAACTCTTTGGCCCGCCGTGGCTGCGCCTGTTTTCCACCGCCTACACCACCCTGGTACGCGGTATTCCCGAGCTGGTGATTATGCTACTGCTGTTTTTCGGCGGCGAGATGCTGGTTAACCTGCTGCTGGCAGCGGTGGGGCTGGGGCCGGTGCGCTTCAATACCTTTTTTTCCGGCGTGCTGGCGATTGGCTTTGTGTTCGGCGCCTATTACACCGAGACCTTTCGCGGCGCATTTCTGACCGTCGATCGCGGGCAAACCGAAGCCGCGCAGGCCTACGGAATGCGCCCGTGGACGGTATTTCGCCGGGTGATGCTGCCGCAGATGCTGAGCTTCGCGATTCCCGGGATCAATAATAACTGGCTGGGGCTGATGAAAGCGTCGGCGCTGGTGTCGATCCTGGGCCTGGAGGACATGGTATGGCTGGCCGAGCAGGCCGGGCGCGCTACGCAAAAACCGTTCCTCTTCTATTTCCTGGTTTCCCTGATTTATATGGTCATTACCGCGCTCTCCAGCTGGTTGTTTAGCCGCCTGGCGAAGCGTTATGCGCTGCGTTCTTCCACGGCGGGGGCCGCGCTATGAATCTGCAAACCTTTCTCGATGCGATCCCGAGCTTTATCTGGAGCGACGGCAACGGCGCCGCCAGCGGGCTGGCGATAACGGCGGAGCTGTTTTTGCTCTCCATCGTTCCGGGGATGACGCTGGCGATTGCGTTGGCGGTGGGGCAGGTGTACGGCCCGCGCGCGCTGGCGCTGCCCATCCGTGGTTTTACGTATTTTTTCCGCAGCACGCCGCTCTATCTGCAACTGATGCTGATTTACTACGGCCTGTCGCAGTTCGATATCGTGCAGACGGGTTGGATGAACGAGCAGCCGTTTTGGCTGCTGTTTCGCGATGCGACTTTCTGCGCCACGCTGGCGCTGGTGCTGAACACCTCCGCTTACGTTGCGGAGCTGCTGGCGGGGATGATGCTGACCTTTCCCCGTCAGGAGTGGGTTGCCGGAGAAGCCTATGGGATGGGGAAATGGCAGATTATTCGTCGTCTGGTGCTGCCCGCGACGCTCAGACGCGGGATCCCGGCGCTGAATAATGAAATGGTCTTTTTGCTCCACGCCACCTCGCTGGCCAGCACGGTAACCCTGCTGGATATTACCGGCGTGGCCCGCGCGTTCTACGCCATGACCTGGTCGCCGTTTATTCCGTTTCTGATGGCCGCGGCGCTCTATCTCCTGTGCACCTTTCTGCTGATTTTCGCCTTTTCCCGCGCCGAACGGCGCTGGCTGGCGTTTATCCGCCGCGGCTAATCAGGAGCGCTTAATCGCCTGGAGTTCGGTCAGGGTAACGATTTTATCAACGTGAAACTTTTTACTGGTCAGCCAGCTATCCGCCAGCTGGCAATAGTGCGCCATGCTGCGACAGCCGATGCGTACCAGAAAGTCGAAGCTGCCGCTTACCAGCCAGCAGTCCAGCACTTCGGGCGTCTGGCGCATCTCCTGTTCAAACACCGGCTGCGAGCGGCCGTGGTCGGCCAGGGCGATTTGCGCCTGCACCACAAACGCATGCTCCGGCTCGGGCAGTTCGATAATGGCGCTGTAGCCGCGAATGATGCCGTCACGCTCGAGGCCGCGCACGCGTTCCAGACATGGACGCGCGGTGAGATTTACCTGCTCCGAGAGCTTCTGATAAGAAATGCGGCCATCCCGGCGCAGGATTTCAAGGATCTTATGATCGATACGGTCAAGCCGGGTTTTCTTTTCCACAGATGGGACGTCCAATGAAAATTAAACACGATACATTACCTCAACATGCGCTCGGTGGGCAGCGACAATTAAGCCATTTTCATTTCGGCGCGCCCGGCGCCGGCGAGAAAGTCTATCTGCAGGCGGGGCTGCACGCCGATGAAATTCCGGGCATGCTGGTTCTGCATTATCTTAAAAGATTACTCAGCCAGGCGGAACGACGGGGCGAGCTGCGCGGTGAAATTATTATGGTGCCGGTAGCCAATCCGCCGGGGCTGGCTCAGCTGCTGCTTAACAGCGGCATTGGCCGTTTCGATCTGGCGAGCGGGCGCAATTTCAACCGCGACTTTCCCGATCTGGCGGCGCTGGCGCAGCCCTGGCTACCCGCGGAATCGCCCGCTACGCGCGCCGAATATCTCCAGCAGGTGCGCGATGCCATGCAGAAGGCGCTGGCGGCGCTTCCCGTGGCAAGCGAGGTTCAGGCCCTGCGTCAACATCTGCTGAGCCTCGCCTGCGATGCCGATCTGGTGCTCGATCTCCATTGCGATGACCAGGCGATTTTGCACCTTTACGCCGATCCGGCCTGGCAACGCGAGGCGAACGTACTGGCGGCTTTTCTCGGTATTGGCGCCGTGCTGCTGTCCCAGGAGAGCGGGGGCAACTCGTTTGATGAGGCCTGCGGCCTGCCGTGGCAGAGTTTGAGCGCGCTAAACCCGGCGTGGGGCCCGCAGCAGCCCGGCTGTATGGCGGTGACCGTGGAGCTGCGCGGCCAGCACGAGGTGAATCACGCTACCGCCTGCGACGACGCCGAACGTATTTACCGTTATCTGCAGTACCGCGGCGTGCTGGCGGGCGACAAGCCTGCGGTGCCGCAGCAGGAAACGGTGATGCTGCCGTTTGCTGCCGGAGAGATTGTCACCGCGCCGGCGACCGGCATCCTGGTGCCGCTAAAACAGCCGGGCGAATGGGTCAGCGCCGACGATGTCGTCGCGGAAATCATCGACCCGCTGACCGATATGGTCAAAGCGGTGCGGCCGACATCGGGCGGGCTGATTTATGCCAGCCGGCGGGCGCCGTTTGTCACGCTGGGGGCGGAAATAATGAAAATCGCCGGCGAGCAGCCATTCAGCGGCGGCGGCGGGCTGGCGATGTAAGCGGACAGCATCCCTGAGCGTATTTTTGCCCGCCGTCGGCCGTGGCGGAATGAACTTGCTTGATGCACGTCAACGAGCACATCAACTTTTACTATAAAAACTAAAAAAAGAGTTGTAACCCCGTCTGCTTTTATTCAATTTATGTGATGAATGTTTGGTGTGCTCCAATAAATAAAATATATGCACATTGATAACAACACGTTAAATAAATCAGGGGTTAATTTTTGTGGCAAGTGCAAACAAACTCACGCTGTTCATCGTTATCTTTATGCTGTTGGGGATCCTCTCCGGCGCGGCCATTCACGCATACGCCGCGCAAACGACCATAACCGCATGGTCTGAAAATATTACGCTGCTGACCGACGTGTTCCTGCGCCTGATTAAAATGGTGATTGCGCCATTAGTCTTCAGTACGCTCACCGTCGGCATTATGCGGCTTGGCGAAACGGCTACCATTGGGCGGGTCGGCGGTAAAGCCATGGTGTGGTTTGTTACCTCTTCGATTCTCTCCATTCTGGTTGGGCTGGTGATTGTTACCCTTGAGCACCCCGGCGCCGGGTTGAATCTGGCAATTCCGAAAGAGTCGGTCGATACCGGCCTGGCGGTGAGCGGGATGAGCCTGAAAGGCTTTCTGACGCATACTATTCCGACCAGCATTACCGAAGCGATGGCCAACAACGAAATTCTGCAAATTGTGGTGTTCTCGATGTTCTTCGGCATTGCCGGAGCGTCGCTGGGGGAGAAATTCAACGCTCCGCTGGTGGCGGCCCTGAACGTGGTTTCCCATATTATGCTGAAGGTCACCGGGTACGTGATGTACGTGGCACCGCTGGCGATTTTTGCCGCCATCTCTTCGGTTATCGCCTCGCAGGGGCTGGGGATCCTGCTTAACTATGCTTCGTTCATCGGCGGTTACTACGTTGCAGTGCTGCTGACCAGCATGGTGCTGCTGGCGGTGGGATATATGGTGCTGAAAAAAGAGGTTTTTCGCCTGCTTAATATGCTGAAAGATCCGGTACTGGTGGCGTTTACCACCAGCAGCTCAGAAGCTGCCTATCCGAAGACCCTTGAGCGCCTCGTGGAGTTCGGCTGCTCGCGTAATATCGCGTCGTTCGTGCTGCCCATCGGCTACTCCTTTAACCTCGTCGGCTCGATGGTGTACTGCTCGTTTGCCGCGATGTTTATCGCTCAGGCCTACAATATTCATCTGAGCTTTAGCGAGATCACCGTGATGATGCTGACCCTGATGCTGGCATCAAAGGGAATTGCCGGGGTGCCGCGCTCGGCGCTGGTGGTGCTGGCCGCGACCATCCCCAGCTTCAATATTCCGGTGGCGGGTATTTTGCTGCTGATGGGTATTGACCATTTTCTCGATATGGGGCGTTCCGCGATTAACGTGCTGGGGAATGGGATCGCGACGGCGATGCTGTCAAAAAATGAAGGTCTGTTGCAGGAAGAGGTCGCGGAAGAAGAAGCCGCGGCTCAGCAGGTCGAGGCCTGATCGTCGTGCGCCCTCTCTGACGGGGGCGCGCTTCGTCATAAAAAAGAGGCCCCTAACAGGCACGCAAGGGGCAATGTGACGAAGTAACAGATTCCTCGATAAAGACGTTTTTCTTATGGCTAAAAACACGCTACGGTATTTTCATATCAAGGAACCGGATCATGTTACTGCTGCGCGTAACACCAGAGTAGATATTTTTCATCTCACTGATATTTTTTCGGATTCCCGACCCTTACAAGCCGTCAAATTCCTAATTTTATCGCGCATAGTGTTACTCAGTTCCGGCATATTCGCGGGTTTACCAGCGCTCTTTTAACAAATTAATAAACTGGAAAAAGTCATAATGGTTATTGAGGCGATATTTTTCCATGATTTTACTTTTGTGCCAGGTGATGGTTTTGGGCGTGACTTTGTGCAGGGCGGAGATTTTACTGATATCAAAGCCATGAATAATTCCGGAGGCGACGGCAACCTGCGATTTTGACAGCATTTTGTGCGGGCAGTTGCTGCAGACTATCGCCGAGTCGGCCCGCCGGGCCAGAACCAGACCTTCGCACTTTCTTAGCTCCTGGGCAAGGATGGCCAACATCCTGTCAATATTAACTAATTTTATCGACACGAAAATAACCCCTTTCAGGCAGTTAACAATCAGTTCCTGCTCCGGGAGCTGGTCGTAGCTGTGCAGTATAATAACTGAGCTATCTGATTTGCGATTTTTTAGACTGGTATTACACAGGTAGATTTCACCGGGGAGAACCTCGGCGATAATAATATCCTTATCAAAAAAATCATTTTTCTTATACGAAAAGCTGACGTGCAGATGACCGTCGCGGCGGGTGAGCTCATTGACCATGGAAGCCAGCGATTGCCGCAGAAAAGTGTTGCTGGTATTGATTGCGATGTTTATTTTTTTCATGGCGCTAGTTCCCTGTAAATCAACATAACGCCATGTAGCGATCAATCCTCCGGGCGTATGCGGTGATTGTTACTGTGCAGATAATTTATTATTGGTGTCGCCTGAGTTATTTTCTGCGCGAAGAGTGCTTGGCTGAAAACGGAAATTTCTGTTTTCTCCTGTCGCGGATATATGAAATAAGGCTATATACCGAAACGCAGAGGCAAAATATGCACAGTAATAAGGCTAACCATGTTTGCATGGCCATGATGGATATCCTTTAATTAAATTTTCAGGTGTTAAAAATGTACATCCCAGGCACGAGAATATTTTTATTCTCTTCTTTAAACCGTGCCGGCACAGGCGAACGGACAGCGTACAGCGGGCGGCCAGCGTTCAGGCTGTGCTGAATCTGGCCACAGCCGGTTAGCCTGAGGACGCTTTGAATCGGTACGCTCCCGATGCCATGTCAATGTAAGAAAATTCTTAATATGCTGTCAGTCTCATTTCTCTCATTCCTCTCAAAAACTGAAAAAAAGTGATCAAGAGGCGGAGAAATGAAAAGCTATCCGCCATGACGCCGCCGCAAAGATGCAATGCCTGGTGAGGCCGGGTCGGCAAATATCAGGAAAGAAACGCCAGACCTTTGCCAAAAATAGCGCGAATCGGCAGGGCCATGCCCTGAAGGCGGGCCTTGTGGCGCAAGCGGCTGACGACGACATCGATCCGGTGCAGTTCCGGTTCGCCTTTATCGGTGAACAGAGAGGCGTGCAGGTCAACTTTGCTGCACACTTCATTGCGGTTGCGCATTAACAGTTCCAGCAGACGGTACTCCTGCTGCGTTAGCGGCAGGATCAGCCCCGATGGCGCAATCAACTGTTCGCTTTGTAATATCCAGGTGGAAGAGGCTGACCGTTCCGCTGATATCGTCGGCGCGGTGGGCTGGGGCGCGGATTGCTGGCGGAGACGGGCGCCAAGCGCGTGAATGCTCTCCGCGAGGTCGGAAAAGTTGACCGGCTTGATGAGATACAGGTCGGCGCCGGCGTTCAGCGCCTGCAGGCGATCCTGCTCATGGCCTCTGGCGGTGATGACGACCAGTCCGAAATGGCCAATTTCATGCAGATAATCCAGCACGCTAAATCCGTCTTCTCCCGGTAAACCGATGTCGATGAGCACGATATCAACCGGATCGCGATGCAGCTGCCGCCAGAAGGCTTCAGCGCTGCGCACGCCCCATGCATCGAAGCCGCGATGGCGTAAAAAGGCCAGCAGTTCGTCGAGTAAATCAGCGCTATCTTCAACGATAGCGACGCGTAATGTCATGATTTGTCCTTCTGCTGTCCATCCAGCGGCAGTGTGAGCGCAAATTCGCACCCGTCAGCGGTATTTTTCGCCAGGCACAGCTCCCCCCCGTGGGCCTGTATAATTTGTCGGGCGACGTACAGACCCAGGCCGGTGCCGGCTGGCGTGGTCGTATGGGTTTCGCCGCGTCGATAGCGCTCAAAAATATGCTCAACCTGTTCAGGCGCAATGCCGGGGCCGCGATCGCCAATACGTATTTCAAACCCTTTTTGCAGGCGATAAATCTCGATTCTTATTTCACCTGATGCCGAATATTTGACTGAATTATCGAGCAGATTAGCGATCGCAATACACAGCAGCCCGCTATCAATAAACAGCACCGGCGAAGGCGATTGCGGCCCGACAGTTTGCCCTTCGCAGATGACATGTAAATAATGATTCAGCGACAGATCCACTACCGTGGCGGCGATATAGATAACCGGCAGCAGCTCCGCATTCTGCCTGTCGGCGTGCAGGTCTCTGGAGGAAAGCCGGGCATCGGCGAGGCAATTATCGGTGAGCTGCACCAGGCGGGTGGTCGCTCGCTGCATACGATCGAGGCGCGCGCTCTGCGTGGACACAGTGGGGCACAGGCGCAGATTTTCCAGCGCCGCCTCGAGGATGGCCAGCGGCGTTCTGAACTCATGCGCCACCATCCCCATAAACTGGCGCTGGTGGAAGCTGGCCTCGCGTTCAATTTGTAACTCTCTCGCCAGCTGCTGCTTGCGCATCAGGGTACGGTTTTCCGCCCGCACCCGCAGTACGGCGATGATCAGGACGGTGACGATATGGATGATCAGCGCATACTGCCAGGTGGAATAAACCCTGTTATGAAACGGAATCACGCCGTGTACCGAGAGCAGGGCCAGCCCGGCTGACACCACGTAAACCGGCGGCAGCAGCCCGAGCAGCAGCGTATTCATATCAACCGCTTTACGCCGCCACAGCATCCATGAGGTGATCAATAGCACCGGGGAGGCGATAAAAAATATCCCCGCTTCAATTTGCATTGCCCGGCCGTAAAATCCCAGCGGGATGCTGATTTGCAGCGCAATGTTTAAGCCGATCGCCGCCAGCAGCAGTTGATGCAGCCGCGGCATGTTCTTCTTCAGATCGAAGACCTCGCTATGCAGCCACAGCGCGGTGGCATAGCTTACCAGCGACAGGCAGCTAATCATGTAATCCTGAACCGGCAGAAGGGCGTCGCCGAATAACCATTCCGGGTAGCCATGCAGGGCCGCGACGAGCGGATAGTTCAGCGAAAACAGGCAGATCCCCCACAGCAGACGTCGGCGCAGCGCAACGGCAAGCCACAGGGCGATGCCGCTGGCAATGACCGCCAGACCGAAATAGAAACTCCAGAAAGCGGTATCGAGGGTGGCCGAACGGACGAATTCCTGCGGCGATGAGAGCGTCGCCAGCAGGATCAGGGTGCTGCTGCTCTGCAGACGGAAGACCATCTCGTAGCCTGCCGCCGTGGGCGGGGGCGCTAAAATCAGCACGCTTTCACGGTAGTCGAGGTCGCTATCGCGGGCTGGGGCATGGTCGCCAAACTCTTTTTGTTTCCACGGACTATCGCTGCCGTAGGGGCGATAATAAACGGTTAAACGATCGATAAACGGTGGGCCAAGCTGCAGCCAGCGCTGCTCGCCGGAAAAATAAGCCGCCGGGAGTGACGTGCGCAGCCAGAAAGTTTTTTTTGAATACCCAAACGACGGGATCAGCGACGCTGTTTTTAGCGCCTCTTGCGGTAGCGCATGAAAGGCGTCGAGGGACATCTGGCCGCTGGCGTCGGCGTACCAGTCAACGGGAATATCGATACCCAGCTGACGGACTTCCGCGCGCGCCGGCGTACACATCTGCAGGGCCATAAGGATGCTGCACCATGCCCAGAAATGCGGTCCACGGTGCCTGCGAAGAACATCAAAAAAAGCGCACAAACGATTCAATTACGCCCCCTTGCGGCATGGACTAATCAATCCGTACGGTATAAACGCGCCGGGGCTCTGCGGCTGGCACAGACAACTCTCCGGAATCCGGGAAATAAAATTACAGGGCTGGACAACGCAGCATTCTGCTGGTGCCGCAGATATTATTCCAGCGTTATCTGCAAGCCGGGTAACTGGCCAGACCTGCCGTAAGAAGATTCGCAATCAATGTTAACGTATGAGGGCGGGTCATAATAAGCAAGTGGAAAATTCAAACAGCGCATAGGGATTTATGATGTGCTGCCGTGAAGGTGCATGGAGTTATATACCATTAGCAATAGATTATTTAATCAGCGCATATAAAAGCAGGTGCTTATATTAAGCTTTAATGAATGTCGGGAGAAATGATGGTAATAAACCCTACCTGTCGCCAGGGCCGAGGGGGCAGCGATCGCACGGGGGGCGTCAACGCCCGCCGGGGCACCCGTGATAAATAACGCATTCCGGCAATCAGGGCTGCAAAGTCTAGAGACGCGAATCCTGCAGGCGCAAAAAATTAGACAAATATGGTTATATATTGCTCATTGATGAAGTAAAAATATGATTCACTGGCGGAATGTCAGAATTTAGATGCAGCTAATTTCAAGAGATGCGTATTTTATGCGGTTGAAAAATCGCCCTGACGTTCCTTAAGTATGAATAATAGCCGTCGTTTATCAATGTTTTGGTTATTTATATCAAAGAATCAGCGGTCGACTGTGGTTATGTTGGTTATTCCGCCTGGAGAAATGACCAGGTTAATCATTGACTCGTTGTGGAAGGGGACCTTACAGGATGACGACGAAATCGCTAACGCTTTCTTTGGATGAACAGCAGTCTATTCCTTTGGGTACGGTGGCGGGAACGCTGGGCCACCTCGGCATGGATATCCGTCCGCTGGCGTCTTCAGGCCTGTGCAGTTTCGACCCCGGCTTTGCTAATACCGCCGGCTGCACGTCGGCTATCTCCTGGATCGATACCGAGAACAGCGTTCTGCTGCACCGCGGCTATCCGGTCGATCAGCTGGCTCGCCAGTGTGACTTTCTTGAAGTGGCCTGGATTCTGCTGCAGGGCGATGCGCCTGATGAAGCCAGCTATCAGGTGTTCAAAAATACGATTACCCGCCATAGCCTGGTGCACGAGCAGATTGCCCGGATGTGCGGCAGCTTCCGCCGCGACTCGCATCCGATGGCCTTAATGTGCGCCCTGGTCGGCACGCTGGCGGCGTTTTATCACGATGTGCTGGACGTTGAAAACCCGGAGCACCGGGCTCTGGCCGCCACCCGCTTGCTGTCGAAAATGCCGACGCTGGCGGCGATGAGCTACAAGTTCTCTATTGAGCAGCCGGCGCAGTATCCACGCAACGATCTCTCTTATGCGGGCAATTTCCTGCATATGCTGTTTGCCATCCCGGCGGAACCGTACCAGCTGAATCCGGTGATTGAACAGGCGATGAACCAGATCCTGGTGCTGCACGCCGATCACGGCCAGTGCGCATCAACCACCACCGTTCGGGCGGCGGGCTCTTCCGGGGCGAACCTGTTTGCCTGTATCGCCGCAGGGCTCGCTTCGCTGTGGGGGCCGACCCACGGCGGGGCTAATGAAGCCAGTATGCGGATGCTGGAGGAGATTAAAACCGTTGATCAAATCCCTGCGTTCCTGAGCAAAGCGAAACGCGACCCGCAGGCGTTACGTCGTCTCGGATTCGGTAACTCTCGCTACCGTAACCTCGACCCGCGAGCCGCCATTTTGCGCGAAACCTGTCACCGGGTGCTGGAGGAACTGGGGATGTGCGATATGCCATTGCAGGTAGCGATGGCCCTCGAAGAGGTGGCGCTGACCGACCCGTACTTCGTGGAAAATGGCCTGTCGCCGAGCGTTGATTTCTATACAGCGGTGATCCTCAAAGCGATGGGGCTGCCTTCATCCATGTTTGTGGTGATCACCGCCGTTGGCAGAACGCTCGGCTGGGTGGCGCACTGGAACGAAATGCACGAAGCGCCGCTGAATATTTATCGCCCGCGGCAGATTTATACCGGTGAAAAGAGGCGGGATTACGTTTCGCGGCGCGAAGGGCGCTGAGAGGAGGCGGCAATCGGGGGGAGTGAACCCGGCTCGCGCTGCGCTAAGCCGGGCAACAAACTCACTGCGTCCCGTAGTCCGCGAACGGATGGTTAACGAAATACCACCTGCGCCCAGCGGGCCAGACCGGCGGTGACCGAGCCAAAATCATCGCCGCCGGCAACCGGAATACCCGGCAGATGGGCTGCCAGCGCTTTTTTAATCAACGGCGAGCGAGCGCTGCCGCCGGTCAGGTAAATCACATCCGGCTGCTCATTGCTGTTATCCAGCGCCAGCTGAACCTGCTCCATAATGCGGGTTAACGGCTGATCCAGCGCGGCTTCCAGCCCCTGCTGGCTGATAGCCGTGGCCAGCTCATCGCTGATAAACGGCAGATCGGTTGTCACGGTCGGCTGCGCGGAAAGGGCGATTTTACTCTCTTCCGCGCTACGCACCAGACGGTAGCTAAGACGCTGACGCCACACCTTCAGCAGCAGCGCGACCTTCTCGCTATCGCGGGCGCTGCGCAGCAAATCGTTAAGCAGACGACCATTGGCGGCGCTGTAAAAATCGGTCTGCGCCGGAACGTCGTTAATCGCCACCGCATTCCACCACGGCAGAATCGGCAGCGCGATACCTTTTTCCGTATCGCCGCCCATCCCCAGCAGCGGCATCAGGCATTTAAAGGCCAGGGCGATATCCAGGTCGTTACCGCCGACGCGGCAGCCGCTATGGCCGAGCAGGCTTTGCTGGCGATCGGCTTTTTCCCGCCACTGCGGCCCCATCAACAGCAGTGAACAGTCGGTGGTCCCGCCGCCGATATCGACGACCAGCACGCGTTTTTCTTCGCTCAGCGTCGCTTCGAAATCCAGACCGGCGGCGACCGGCTCAAACTGAAATACGACGTCGCGAAAGCCCGCGCGCTTTGCCGCTCGCTCAAGAATTCCCTGCGCCTGGGCGTTGGCGTCATCGCCGCCCAGCCCCTGGAAGTTAATCGGCCGTCCGATAACCGCCTGGTCGATGGCGTCCGGCAACTGCGTTTGCGCCTGGAGTTTGATATGCAGCATCATGGCGCAGACTAAATCTTCAAACAGCGCAACCTGCTGCGGCTTGAGCCCGCTGGCGCCGAGGAACGATTTCGGCGACTTCACGAAGTAAACTTCTTCCGGATCGTCAACGTACTGATGCAGCGAAGCGAGGCCAAACTGTACGCTGTTGCTGAGTACATCGATATCTTCCTCACGATTGAAGCTTATCGCGCGGCGCAGCAGCGCCTGGTTTTCATCACCGTTGGGCGGGACGTCATGATGGCGGTAGAGCCACTCGCTGACCGCTTCGCGGGTCGGCGCGCAAAGCATGGACGGCAGCAGTGAACTGCCGTTTTCCAGCGTCAGCAGCTGCGGTGTATTTTCGCGCATCACCGCGACCGAACAGTTAGCGGTACCGTAGTCAAAACCAATATACATAGCCTGCAAAATCCCCATGCCGGTGAAGAAGGGGGGCGACTTTAGCGGATCGACGGCACTGCGACAACTGGAATTTAAAAGCAAGGCGCGTCCGGCGCGGAGCCGCTATGATTGAAACGCTAAAAAGGAGAAATGATGACGCTGCTACCCTGGAATCCCCCCTACGACTGGCATTGGATGTTCAGCTTTCTTGGCGCTCGTGCGGTGCAGGGGATTGAAACCTTCGGCGACGATGGCTATCGCCGCAGCTTTGCCCTTAATGGCTGCGCCGGGCTGATTACGGTGATGCCGGATGAGGCCGCGCAGGGCATGCGGGTGACGCTTTCCGCCGGACTGCAGCCGGTGGCGGACGAGTGCCTGATGCGGGTGGGGAGATTGTTGGACTTATCCTGTGACCCGCAGCAGGTTGCCCTGACGCTGGGGGCGCTCGCGCGGCCGAGGCCGGGGCTGCGTTTGCCGGGCTCTCTCGACCCGTTTGAGCAAGCGGTACGCGCGGTGCTGGGTCAACTGGTCAGCGTGGCGATGGCGGCAAAGCTCACCGGGAAAGTGGTGGCCGCCTTCGGAGAACCGCTGGCCGACGCGCCGGGTTTTTACCTGTTTCCCGGCGCGCAGCGGCTGGCGCAGGCCGACCCGCTGGCGCTAAAGGCGCTGGGCATGCCCCTGCGGCGCGCGGAGGCGCTGGTACACCTGGCGCGGGCGGCCATCAGCGGCGATCTCCCGCTGGTGGCGCCGGATAATATCGACGCCGGCATGAAGCAGTTGCAGACGCTGCCCGGCATCGGCCGCTGGACGGCCAACTATTTCGCGCTGCGCGGCTGGCAGGCGCCGGATATCTTTATGCCGGATGATTATCTGATTAAACAGCGTTTCCCTGGTATGACCCCGACCCGTATTGCGCGCTATGCCAGCCGCTGGCACCCCTGGCGCTCTTACGCTTTACTCCATATATGGTATACGGAAGGCTGGTCGCCGGAGCCGGAATAGACCCGAGCGGCGCTTAGCACTGGTATCGACGCGCTGAAATCCCTATAATTGCGGCGTTTGGCGGTCAACCGCCACCCTTCCTACATTCCCAGGTTAATCAGGTCGCAAAAATTTATGACTGATACGTCTCATCAGTGCGTCATTATAGGCATCGCCGGCGCATCGGCTTCGGGCAAAAGCCTTATCGCCAGTACGCTTTATCGTGAATTACGTGAACAGGTCGGCGATGAACATATCGGCGTTATTCCGGAAGACAGCTATTACAAGGATCAAGGTCATCTGTCGATGGAAGAGCGGGTAAAAACCAACTATGACCATCCGAGCTCCATGGATCATAGTCTGCTGTTTCAGCATTTACAGATGTTAAGAAACGGCCAGCCGATAGAGCTGCCGGTGTATAGCTACGTTGAGCATACCCGTATGCCGGAAACCATTCACATTGAACCGAAGAAAGTCATCATTCTGGAAGGGATTCTGCTGCTGACCGATGCCCGCCTGCGCAACGAACTCAGTTTCTCCATATTCGTCGATACCCCGCTGGATATCTGCCTGATGCGCCGCATCAAGCGCGACGTTAACGAGCGCGGGCGGTCAATGGATTCGGTGATGGCGCAGTACCAGAAAACGGTGCGCCCGATGTTCCTGCAATTTATCGATCCTTCCAAACAGTATGCCGATATTATTGTGCCTCGCGGCGGTAAGAACCGTATCGCCATCGATATACTGAAGGCCAAAATCAGTCAGTTCTTTGAATAACACCAACGAATTGTGTAACGTGCAAAGAGAAGCCAATTTGCCCTTATCCCCGGAAGGCGTAGGGGCGCAATGCCTTAAAGGAGAACGTTCATGCGTCTGTGCGATCGAGATATAGAAGCCTGGTTGGATGAGGGCCGGCTGGCCATTAATCCGCGCCCGCCCATTGAGCGTATTAACGGCGCGACGGTCGATGTTCGGCTGGGAAATAAGTTTCGCACTTTCCGCGGCCACACGGCGGGATTTATTGACCTGAGCGGCCCCAAGGCGGAAGTCAGCGCGGCGCTGGACCGGGTGATGAGTGAAGAGATTGTTCTGCCGGATGGCGAAGCGTTCTTTTTGCATCCGGGCGAACTGGCGCTGGCGGTAACCTATGAATCAGTGACTCTGCCGCCGGATCTGGTCGGCTGGCTTGACGGGCGCTCTTCGCTGGCGCGTCTGGGCTTGATGGTGCACGTGACCGCACACCGTATCGATCCGGGCTGGTCCGGCTGTATCGTTCTTGAGTTCTATAATTCAGGTAAGCTGCCGCTGGCGCTGCGTCCAGGGATGCTTATCGGGGCGTTAAGCTTTGAGCCTTTATCCGGGCCGGCTCTACGTCCTTATAACCGCCGCGAAGACGCGAAATATCGCGATCAGCAGGGCGCGGTAGCGAGTCGAATCGACAAGGATTGATAATTTTAGCGGTTTGCTGAGGATGCCATGAGACGAATTCTGACCACGCTGATGATCTTACTGGCGGTTGTTGTCGCCGGTCTTACCGCGCTGGTATTGCTGGTCAACCCCAACGATTTTCGCGCCTATATGGTGAAAGAGGTAGCGGATCGCAGCGGCTATCAGCTCGAACTCGATGGTCCGCTGCGCTGGCACGTCTGGCCGCAGCTCAGCATTCTTTCAGGCCGCATGAAGCTGACCGCGCCGGGCGCGGAGGAGCCGGTTATCCGCGCGGATAACATGCGCCTCGACGTCGGGCTGCTGCCGCTGCTTTCTCATCAGCTGCAGGTCAAGCAGGTGATGCTGAAAGGCGCGGTGATCCAACTGACCTCAAAAACCGAAGCCGTACGTAGCCAGAGCGCGCCGGTTGTCCCGCACGACAACACGCTGCCTCAGGTGCCGGAGGATCGCGGCTGGTCGTATGATGTCGAAAAACTGCAGATTGCCGACAGCGTGCTCTTCTTCCAGCATGAAGATGGCGAACAGGTTACGGTGCGCGATATCCGTCTGCAGATGGAGCAGGATGACAGCCATCGCGCGACGGTCGATTTTTCTGGTCGGGTGAACCGCGACCAGCGGGATTTGGCGCTCTCCTTCTCCGCCCAGGTGCAGGGCGGCGACTATCCTCACTCTTTGAAGGCTGATTTTTCACAGCTCAACTGGCAGCTTCGCGGGGCAGAACTCCCGCCGGAAGGGATGAGCGGCCAGGCCAGCCTGCAGGCGAGCTGGCTGGAAGATGCCAAAAAGCTCAGCTTCGATAACCTGAACGTAACGGCAAACGGCAGCACGATTACCGGCAGCGGCAGCGTTGTGCTGGGCGATCGGCCTGACTGGACGCTTAACCTTCATGCGGGCACGCTGAATCTCGATAGCCTGCTTTCCCGTGGCGCTGCAGCCAGCAATAATGGCGTCAACCAGCAAGGTCAAAGCCAGACCCGGCAGCTCCGCCCGGTGATTGCCGATAACGATTTTCAGCGGGACTACAGCTCACTGCGCGGTTTTAACGCGCGGATGACCCTGGCGGCGGACCAACTGCAGTGGCGGGGCATGAATTTTACTCAGGTTAAAAGCGATATCAGCAACCAGCAGGGGCTGCTGACCATCAGCCAAATGCAGGGGAAGCTGGACGGCGGACAGCTTTCGCTTCCCGGCTCGCTGGACGCGCGCGGCGAGACGCCGCATGCTTCGTTTAAGCCTCAGCTCGACAACGTTGAGATAGGCACGATTCTGCAAGCTTTTGATTACTCGATTAACCTCACCGGCAAGCTTTCGCTGACCGGCGAATTTTCCGGCGACAAGATTGATGCTGATGAATTCCGCCGCAGCTGGCAGGGGCAGGCGCAAATTCAGATGAAGGATACGCGCACGGAAGGACTTAACTTTCAGCAGCTGGTGCAGCAGGCCGTCGAGCGCAGTACTAACGTTCAGGCCCAGGAAAATTACGATAACGCGACCCGACTCGACGACGTCAGTACCGAGCTGCAGCTGAATAACGGACTGGTTACCTTAAAGGGTCTGCAAGGGCAGTCTGAACTCATGGCATTGACCGGTCAGGGCGAGCTTAACCTGCTGAAAGAAGAGTGCGATATGCGCTTCAACGTTCGGGTTCTGGGCGGCTGGAAGGGTGAGAGCAAGCTCATTGACCGTCTCAAACAGACCGCGATCCCTCTACGTATTTATGGCAACTGGCAGACGCTGAGCTACAGCCTGCAGGTGGATCAGATACTGCGTAAGCAGCTGCAGGATGAAGCTAAAAAGCGGCTTAATGAATGGGTCGAACGCAATAAAGATACCCAGGATGGTAAGGATGTGAAAAAGCTGCTCGACAAGCTCTGAGTCTGGCAGCAGTCACGGGGTATTGAGGATTCGCGTCACGTTCGGGGAAGGTATCACTCTTTGTCGGGCGGGTAAGGCGCCAGCCGCCGCCCGGCATAAACTGGGGCGCCTTATTAAAGCATCATCTGCATTATGAAATTGCCGGGCTACGCTCCGGTGCGCCAGCCTGCGAAAGCTGATGGCCCTTTGTCGGCCGGGTTAAGCGTCAGCCGCCACCCGGCATTAATTTCAGGGCACTATCTGCCACCGTTTTGTTACGTTACTTTTCGCCCGGCTTTTTAAACTTCACATATGAAGGCGCTACACTTCATAGTCCAGTTCATCTTCTTCCTGCGCCGGCGGCACAATCAACACTTTTTGCACGCGATGGCTCTCTACCTGCAGCGTGCGCAGAACGTAACCGTCAATATTCACCTCTTCACCTTCCTGCGGAACATGCTGCAGATACTCCATCAGCAGACCGGCGACGGTATGGTATTCCCGCTTGTCATCCAGCGGCAGGGGCACGTACTGGACCAAATCTTCCAGCGGCATATGTCCATTAACCGTCCAGCTATCGTCACTGTTTTTGTGAATATCATGGCGAGCGTCTATCTCTTCCACTTCATTAGGCAGATTACCGGCGATGGTCTCCATCACGTCGCTGAGCGTTACTATCCCCTCTACGGAACCGAACTCATCGACCACAAAGGCAAAATGGGTTCGGGCTTTACGGAACTGCTCCAGCGCAGGAAGCAGCGGCAGCGTTTCCGGGAACACCAGCGGCTGACGGATCAGGGCCTGCAGATCGAGCGGTTCATTACGCAGCGATTGTTGCAGAAGATCGATCACGTGCACGACGCCGAGCATATCTTCGTCATCATTGCCGCCGGTTACCACCAGGCGGGTATGCTGATTTTTGTCGAGTAAGGCGCGAATCTCTTCTTCCGGAGCGCTGAGGTCAATATGTTCAATATCATGGCGCGAGGTCATTATGCTGCTGACGGTGCGCTGATTGAGATTGAGAACCCGCTCAATCATCCGCCGTTCCTGAGGATTAAACAGCGGGTTATCGTCACGGTCGGCAACCAGCGAGGCGGTATCGCTATCCAGCTCGCTATTGTCCTTGCGGCCGCTCAACAGGCTCATCACCGCTTCAGTGGTTCTCTGACGCAGCGTCAGGTTGGCCGAAAGAAAACGATGGCGGTTAAAAATCGCCAGCTGATTAAAGGACTCGATCATGACCGAGAAGCCAATCGCTGCGTACAGGTAGCCTTTCGGAATAGGGAAGCCGAAGCCTTCGGCAATCAGGCTAAAACCAATCATCAACAGGAAGCTGAGACAGAGAATGACGATGGTTGGATGACTGTTAACGAAGCGGGTCAGGGCTTTACTGGCCATCAGCATCAGGCTGATGGCAATGATCACCGCCGCCATCATCACCGCCAGATGGTCAACCATGCCGACCGCGGTAATAACCGAGTCGAGGGAGAAGATAGCGTCCAGCACCACGATTTGCGCGACAACTCCCCAGAATTTCGCGCCTTTGCGCTGAGTGGGATTATTGCTGTCCTTCCCCTCCAGCCGTTCATTAAGCTCAACGGTGGCTTTGAAAAGCAGGAATAAACCGCCAAACAGCATGATCAGATCGCGAGCGCTAAAGCTCAGATCGTGCCAGGTAATCAGCGGTTTGGTGAGCGTCACCAGCCAGGAGATTGACGCCAGCAGCAGCAGACGCATGACCATTGCCAGCAGCAGGCCGGTGACGCGCGCGCGGTCTCGCTGAGCGGGGGGAAGTTTTTCCGCGAGAATGGCGATAAAGACCAGATTATCAATACCAAGTACCAGCTCAATAACGACAAGCGTTATGAGCCCGGCCCAGATCGAGGGGTCGGCAATCCATTCCATATTTAGTTAAAACCTTTACAACCTAAGAGTGCCATGTACAGATCATGGATAAGCTATAGTTAAAATGCAATATTTTCTGCGGCGATTTGCTCGCGGTCAAAATCCGCGCGCCGATGAGTCCCGCTATTAATATAATCAGTTGTTCAGAATATAACCTTATTTAACCATAAGCTTATAGGGTTCTACTTATTTGCTCTGGTGCGAATTTTCATCAATAACAACCGCCAGCATCTGCCGGATGAAAAGCAGGTTTTATGGATGTAAGCGAAGCGGTCGCGCAGAATATCGGCGCAGAAAACCTGGATTGAGCACACGGGCAATGGAAAACTCTATCAATAGATTTGATGTATATAACAGCACTTTCCTGGAATTTAGATTTTTATACTACTTAATGTCGTGGCTTGCGGCAGATCAATTTTTGCTGGACGATATTGTGAGGGTTATATGTGATGCAGAACAAAAAAAGCCATAGTGAAGACTATTAATCGCCTGCAGCATATGCCGGGTCTATATGGGAATGGCCGCCACTGGGGTTGAAGTCAAGGATATCGCCTGTTTCCCTGAAATTTAGCCGTTTTTGTGTGCGAAATAATTTTATATTCAATATAAGCGATTATTTTGGCTAAATTTATGATTTTTTGCAGTCACTTGTTCTGTGTCAACTCTTGTTGAAAGATAACAAGGTATCAAATGGGAAATGATGGACCAGCGATGAATGTCATTACGCCGTCTTATGGTTAATAGCTGATAGATAGCTGACATAAGTCTTTGTAAGTATGAGTAATAATGTCTGTTAAAGTGCGTTTAAGAATTTTCTTAAATCGACCTATTGGTCTGTAGATTTTACGTGTATTCTTAAATTCAGCGTGTAATTTCAGAATTTGACGGACAGTATGGCAGGTATCAAGCGTGTATCATCATGGATAAATGCCAGTGATACATACAATCTGACAGGAACTAAAGATTAATAACCATACGGGTGGATATGAAAATGGTGAGTTTGAAAGCAGTTATACCGGTAGCAGGACTAGGGATGCACATGTTGCCCGCCACCAAGGCCATTCCGAAAGAGATGCTGCCGATCGTCGACAAGCCTATGGTGCAGTACATTGTTGATGAAATTGTAGCTGCTGGCATCAAGGAAATTGTGCTGGTTACCCATTCATCCAAGAATGCGGTGGAAAACCATTTCGACACCTCCTATGAACTGGAAGCGCTGCTGGAGCAGCGCGTCAAACGTCAGCTTCTGGCCGAGGTACAGGCTATTTGCCCGCCAGGCGTAACGATTATGAACGTGCGCCAGGGTCAGCAGCTGGGTTTAGGTCACTCCATTCTTTGCGCGCGCCCGCTGATTGGCGATAACCCGTTTGTGGTGGTGCTGCCGGATATCATCCTTGATGATGCCAGCGCCGATCCGCTGCGCTATAACCTTGCCGCTATGGTCGCGCGTTTCAATGAAACAGGTCGTAGCCAGGTTCTGGCAAAACGTATGGAAGGCGATCTTTCCGAGTACTCGGTCATTCAGACCAAAGACGCGCTGGAAACGGCGGGTCAGGTGGCGCGCATCGTCGAGTTCATCGAAAAACCTGATGAACCGCAAACGCTGGATTCAGACCTGATGGCAGTAGGGCGCTATGTGCTTTCTGCTGATATTTGGCCGGAGCTGGAGCGTACTGAACCCGGCGCATGGGGCCGTATTCAGTTAACCGACGCCATTGCTGAACTGGCGAAAAAGCAGTCGGTTGATGCGATGTTGATGACTGGCGAGAGCTACGACTGCGGGAAAAAAATGGGCTATATGAAGGCCTTTGTTAATTATGGTCTGCGTAACCATAAAGAAGGCGCAAAATTCCGCGAGAGCATTAAGAAGCTGTTAGCGTAATTTTGCCATTAGCAACCTAAGCGTACGAAGGTAAGCGGTTCGCATGATCTGATGATGAACTCAGGGATTCGGGACCGTTTACTCTTTTTAATACAATACGTCACGCTTTAAGGCTTGTGTAGAAAAACAAAGGGTTAGATTTTGCTTTGTTATATTGTATCGTTGAAAAGTGCGGTAAAGGTTCGGAGACTTCTGGTAGTCGAATAACATGTCGCATGGTGAAATGGTGTGACTAGCAAAATTTCATCTTTGCTGATAATTACTTACTAAGATTTTTCTTATGTAAATAGCCCTGAGTCAAGTTGTCAGACAAAAATAAAACTTGACTGAGATCATGTTTGCGCATTAAACAACGGTCATGCATGCATATAAATGTGAAGTGACTGATTGTGTATGCCCACATAAATGTCGCGGAAATGACGTTACGGACTGGAGAGATCGTCAAAGGATGAAAGGTAAATGAACTGGCAGGTTGTCACTTTTTTTGGCGATAGCACCGTACTGTTACCCAGTGCGGCCGTGTTGTTTATCGTTCTTTTTCTGCGCAAAGATTCAAAGCAGGTCGCCTGGCACTGGGCGCTGCTGTTCGGCATCACTGGCGCCATTGTCTGCGCATCAAAACTGGCATTTATGGGTTGGGGTATTGGGATTCGCGAGCTGGACTTCACCGGCTTTAGCGGGCATACCGCATTATCTTCAGCTTTCTGGCCAATTTTCTTATGGCTGCTGTGCGCGCGTGCTACACCAGCTCTTCGTATTGCTTCTGTCGTATTTGGTTATGCATTAGCCGGTTTGGTCGGCTATTCCCGCCTGGTGATCCACGCTCATTCAACGTCTGAAGTGATTGCCGGCTTACTGCTGGGAACCGCAGGCAGCGCATTGTTTCTGCTGCTGCAGTCGCGCACCCGCGGCACTCATACAGCGCAGTTATCATGGGGAGGGCTGGCAAGCGTGGTCATCATCCCGGCTCTGCTGTTGAATACCGGCGCTAAGGCGCCAACGCAATCTCTTCTGGGTGAGATCGCAGTGAAGCTTGGTCCGCTGGAGAAACCTTTTACCCGGGCCGATCTACACAAGCGCTTTTACTGACGCAGAGGCGATCGGCAAAGATCATGAATTCAGACAGGCGCGTGATGTGTTCACAATATAGTCAGTGTGAAATGATGGGGTGAAAAAGCCTTCATAAGCACTATTTCATATTCATGAAATAAATTGGTGATACGGCATTCTGCGCAATAATTAGCACAATGATAATCAGCCAGGATGTTTCCTAAATAAGTTCTCTGGCTAAATATCGAATTTATTAATGATAACAACACACTGGCATAATTCTTTTTACTATTAAATTTTGTAGTTGACTAACCATAATTAATTCGAAACTAAACCAACACTGTTTTTGTGGTAAAAAGTTAATGAAATCATAATGTTGAGATTAAGTTGCTGTCTGGTGCCGATCGCCGTTTTAGACGTTTAGTGTCAAACAATAACGTTATCGTCGTTATGGTTCATGCCGTTCGCGACGTCGCTAATAATTCGAGATTAGACTCCCAATTGAGGGCAGAATCTCGTAAACTTATGGCCGCGAAATTGATTGCTTTGATGGATTAATCGCCGATTCACCTGAATCCGGCGGTTGAAATTATATGGAAAGAAGTACAGTGCATTGGTAGCTGTTAAGCCAAGGGCGGTAGCGTACCTGCGGGCTGGCATTTTCTGCATATCACATCTCATTTCATGCGACCGAAATTCCTAAAGTGGCCTTCATCCAGGTGATTATCTTCATAACCTGTATATAATTGCGTGTTTGTCGCCACCTCAGAGAAGGTTCTGCAGGGCTGGCAAGAGGAAACTGCGGGTATGATGCGCGATGGAATGGCCTTCAATAACAATTTCGCATACATTGAGTACTGCAGATAGAGCCGTATGATGAAAACGTCTGTTGGAATGTGATCCATAACACATGCTTTCGTTTTCTCCGGTCAAAATCTGCAGACCGAACATACCAAAGGTTGGCGTCAGAGGGCGCTGCATCTATCAGTGTTCCCCTTGTCGCGCCAGCTTGCGGAAACGGGGCTTAAAATGGATCTTGTACAATGATAAAAATCGCGCGAATCGCACTCGCACTAGGGCTGCTTACTTCTGCCAGCTCACTTGCCTATGCCTCCGGGTTGGTAATGAACGACAACGAACTGCGCAACGATCTGGCGTGGCTCTCCGACCGCGGCGTTATTCATCTCAGCCTGTCGACCTGGCCGTTAAGTCAGGAAGAGATTAATCGGGCACTAAAGAAAGCAAAACCCTCTTATTCATCCGAACAGGTGGTTCTGGCGCGAATCAACCAGCGCCTCGACTCTTTGAAAGCTGATTTTCGGGTCAGCGGCTATACCTCAACGGATAAGCCCGGCACCCCGCAGGGATTTGGTCAGAATCAGCCTGCTGACAGCTCTTTATCGTTAGCCTTCAATAACAGCGGCGAGTGGTGGGATGTTCACCTGCAGGGAAACGTTGAGGGCGACGAACGCATCAGCAATGGTTCACGTTTTAATGCTAACGGCGCCTACGGGGCGGTTAAGTTCTGGAACCAGTGGCTTTCCTTTGGACAGATGCCGCAGTGGTGGGGGCCAGGTTACGAAGGCAGCCTGATTCGCGGTGATGCTGCCCGTCCGATGACCGGCTTTTTGATGCAGCGTGCTGAACAGGCTGCGCCAGAAACCTGGTGGCTGCGCTGGATCGGCCCATGGCAGTATCAGATCTCCGCCAGCCAGATGAATCAATATACCGCCGTACCGCATACCAAGATTATCGGTGGGCGTCTGACTTTTTCCCCCTTCCAGTCCCTTGAGCTTGGCGCATCGCGCATTATGCAGTGGGGAGGGGAGGGAAGACCCGAGTCGTTTAGTAATTTTTGGGATGGCCTGACGGGTAAAGATAATACCGAAGCAAACGATCCCAATGAACCAGGCAACCAGCTTGCTGGTTTTGACTTTAAGTTGAAACTGGAACCTACGCTGGGCCTGCCGATCAGCTTATACGGTCAAATGATTGGCGAAGATGAGTCCGGCTTTTTACCTTCAGCGAATATGTTCCTTGGTGGAGTCGAAGGCCACCACGGTTGGGGTAAAGATGCCATCAACTGGTATCTGGAAGCTCACGATACTCGATCGAACATGAGCCGAACCAACTATAGCTATACGCACCATATCTATAAAGATGGCTACTACCAGCAAGGTTACTCACTCGGTGATGCTATGGGAGGGGATGGCCAACTTTTTGCGGGTAAAGTTGAACTGGTGACAGAGGATAATCAGCGCTGGAGCGCGCGTTTAGCGTATGCGAAGGTTAACCCAGAAAATCAGTCAATCAACAAGGCGTTTCCTCGTTCGGATACATTAAAAGGTGTGCAGCTGGGCTGGAGTGGCGATGTGTACAAATCGGTACGACTGAACACTTCTCTCTGGTATACCGATGCGAACCATAATGATAGCGATGATGTAGGCGCAAGCGCCGGGATTGAAATTCCCTTTAATTTATAGCCTTAACACAGCTTCTGGAAATAGACTGTTGTTTGGGGATTAGAAACTTTTGGTTTACTGATGATGTGACATTATGAAGAAAAAAATTGTTAGATTTTCGGCATTGGCATTAGCAATAGGTTTTTTATCAGGCTGTACCATTTTGCCGGGACAGGGGTTAAATAGTCTGCGTAAGAACGTAGTTGAGTTACCGGATAGCGACTACGATTTGGATAAACTGGTGAATGTTTATCCATTAACTCCGGGTTTAGTGGATCAACTTCGTCCCGAAACTGTAATGGCGCGACCAAATCCGCAGTTAGATAATTTATTGAAAAGTTATGAGTACCGAATTGGTGTTGGCGACGTCTTGATGGTAACGGTCTGGGATCACCCTGAATTAACTACTCCTGCAGGCCAATATCGTAGCGCAAGTGATACTGGTAACTGGGTAAATTCTGATGGGACGATTTTCTATCCTTATATTGGAAAAGTATTAGTAGCTGGAAAAACATTGAGCCAAGTGCGACAGGATATAGCGAATAGACTTACAACATATATCGAAAGCCCACAAGTTGATGTAAGTATAGCAGCCTTCCGGTCTCAGAAAGTATATGTAACAGGTGAGGTTACAAATTCTGGGAAACAAGCAATTACAAACATTCCATTAACGGTAATGGATGCTATCAATGCTGCTGGTGGACTTGCCCCTGATGCAGATTGGCGTAACGTTGTACTTACCCATAATGGGAAAGATAAAAAAATCTCACTCTATGCATTAATGCAAAAAGGAGATTTAACTCAAAACCATTTATTATTCCCAGGCGATATTTTGTTTATCCCACGAAATGACGAACTCAAAGTATTTGTGATGGGTGAGGTAGGAAAACAAAGCACGCTTAAAATGGACCGAAGCGGAATGACACTCGCAGAAGCCATAGGGAACTCTGAAGGTATTTCACAATCAATGAGTGATGCTACTGGAATTTTTGTGATTCGCCAATTACAAGGTGATAAGAAAGGTAAAATCGCGAATATATATCAGCTAAATGCACAAGATGCTTCAGCTATGGTTTTAGGTACCGAGTTTCAATTAGAACCCTATGATATTGTTTATGTAACAACTGCACCTCTGGTTCGTTGGAACAGAGTTATATCCCAGTTGGTCCCAACGATCACTGGTGTACATGATATGACAGAAACCGTCCGCTATATTAAGACATGGCCATAAAATTATGTTCAATTCAATTCTTGTTGTTTGCACTGGGAATATTTGTCGTTCTCCGATAGGGGAACGATTATTAAGGAAGTATTTACCTTCGAAAAAAATTGATTCAGCAGGCACTGGCGCGTTAGTAGGTCATGAGGCTGATGCGAGTGCTATTGAAATAGCTAGAATGCATGATTTATCCCTTGAAGGCCATAAAGGTCAGCAATTTACATCTTCATTAGCAAGGAAATATGATCTTATCCTCGTTATGGAAAAATCGCATATTGAACAAATAGGTAAGATTGCTCCAGAGGCAAGAGGTAAGACTATGTTATTCGGTCATTGGATTGATCAGAAGGAAATACCAGACCCATACCGTAAAAGCGAAGAAGCATTCGCTTTGGTATATCAATTGATTGAACAAGCTGGGCAATTATGGGCTAAGAAACTAGTTGTATAATTATTAGGAATAAGTCATGTCACTAACTTCGTATAAAAAAACAGAAAAAGATAATGATGAAATTGATATTGGTCGGCTTATAGGTGAGTTGATTGATCATCGAAAGTTGATTATTGCAATTACATCTTTATTTACTCTTGTTGCACTTATCTATGCCCTATTTGCCACTCCAGTTTATCAAGCTGATGCATTAATACAGGTAGAGCAAAGGCAAGGCAATGCCATTCTAAACAGTCTTAGTCAAGTTCTGCCTAATACTCAACCACAATCACAACCAGAAATCACTCTTCTCCAGTCAAGGATGATATTGGGAAAAACCGTAGACGATTTAAACTTGCAGGCCAGGATCAAACAGGATTACTTTCCTGTTTTTGGTCGTGGCTGGGCAAGATTAACCGGAGAAAGTGAAGGTTCCCTCTCAATTTCAAGATTATATTTGTTTTCTGATAGCAAAAAAATACCTAAGATAGAAGTCGTAATTAATGATAAAGATAATTACACGGTTATTGGTGATGGCTATGAAATAAAAGGTAAAAAAGGTGAACTGGTTGAAGGAAAAGGATTATCTCTTAAAATTGATGATTTCAAGGCCCAACCGGGTACCAAGTTTATTGTATCTTATGTAAGTCGCTTGCAAGCGATCACAGATCTACAAGAATCATTGGAGGTACTTGAAGAGGGCAAAAATACTGGCATGCTAACAGTATCATTTGTTGGCGAGAATCCAGATAAAATTACTGCTATCATTGATAGCATTAGTAATAATTACTTAGCGCAGAATATATCCAGGCAAGCAGCCCAAGATGCAAAGAGTTTAGATTTTCTTAATCAGCAACTACCTCAAGTACGTAATGATTTAGACATAGCAGAGGATAAGTTAAATGCTTATAGAAGACAAAATGATTCAGTTGATCTATCCTTAGAAGCAAAATCTGTACTTGATCAGATTGTAAATGTTGATAACCAGTTAAACGAATTAACATTCAGGGAATCTGAGGTATCGCAGTTATATACTAAAGAGCATCCAACTTATAAAGCATTGATGGAAAAACGAAAAGTTTTACAGGATGAAAAGGTAAAACTTAATAAAAGAGTTACCTCAATGCCTGAAACTCAGCAGGAGGTTTTACGTTTAAGTAGAGATGTAGATTCAGGTCGAGCTGTATATATGCAACTACTCAACCGACAGCAAGAACTAAGTATCTCGAAATCGAGCGCAATAGGTAATGTACGGATTATAGATAGTGCAGTAAGCCAACCAGATCCAATTAAGCCGAAGAAAGCTTTGGTGGTCCTAATCGGTATCATTGTAGGGATATTTATTTCTGCGATTATTGTGATGTTTAGGGTGTTTTTACGGCGTGGGATTGAATCACCAGAACAGCTCGAGGAGTTAGGCATAAATGTATATGCTAGTATACCTGTCTCTGAAACATTCACGAAAAACATAAGCCAGAAAAAAGATTGGCGCGGGAAAAAGCAGGAAAAAATTCAGGGACTTCTTGCTATTGAAAATCCTGCTGATTTAGCAATTGAGGCTATTAGAGGATTAAGAACAAGTTTGCATTTTGCAATGCTTGAAGCACAGAATAATATTCTGATGATATCAGGTGCAAGTCCCAACGCAGGTAAAACTTTCGTAAGTTCTAATCTTGCGAAGATTATTTCTCAGGCTGATAAAACTGTATTATTTATTGATGCAGATATGAGGAAAGGTTATACCCATAAATTATTTTCGACGAATAATGAAAATGGTTTGTCTGAGTATTTATCTGGTATGTCACAAATCACCCAGGTAGTCAAAAAAATACCAGCCATTGGATTCGACTATATATCTAGAGGAATGGTGCCGCCAAACCCCGCAGAATTATTAATGCATCATCGTTTTCAGGAGTTGCTGAGTTGGGCCGCGAAAAATTATGATTTGGTCATTGTTGATACACCACCAATTTTAGCGGTTACTGATGCTGCAATTATTGGAGGTTATGTCGGGACAACACTTTTGGTCGCTCGTTTCGAATTAAATACAGCAAAAGAAATAGAAGTTAGTATGAAACGATTTGAGCAAAGTGGAATACATGTCAAAGGATGTATTTTGAATGGTGTTGTGAAGAAAGCCAGTAGTTATTATGGATATGGATATAACCATTATGGCTATTCATATTCTGACAAAAAAGACTAAATCATAGAAAATTAAGCCAATAAAATATTTATTGGCTTAAACATTATAGGTTTAAAGTATGATTCTTCGAACAGAGAGGAAGGTATGACACTTCTTGCGAGAAACTTTATCGTCAGCGCCGCTCTTGCCTTTTCAGATTTGTTAAGTTTTACAATATCGCTTTATATAGCATTAGCTATTTTAACAACAAATCAGAGCGTTGATTTATATAGCTCTGCACAAATTGAAGAGTGGACAGTTTTACATTGGCTACTCGCTATCTGTTGCGTTGGTTGGTATTCAATTAGGTTACGACATTATTTTTATCGAAAAACATTTTGGTTTGAGCTTAAGGAAATATTAAGAACTTTAGTAATATTTGCTGTGATTGAAATTGCAGTTGTAGCATTTACAACTTGGTCAATATCACGTTATTTGTGGATACTGACTTGGTTGTTAATAATCATACTAGTACCAGTTTCACGTATGATTACTAAGCATATTTTAAATTTCTTTGGATTATGGCGAAGGCCAACATGGATTATAGGTAGTGGTTCTAATGCAAAAGAAGCGTACAAAGCAATAAATAGTGAAGGTAATCTTGGGCTTGAAATTGTAGGGTTTATCTCTACAGAAGCGCATGACACACTGGAGAGTAATATTGATGGTGTGCCAGTTATTATTAATGATCAAAATTGGCTAAGTACAATTGATAAAAAAACGCAGTTTATAGTTGCTGTTGAATCAGCACAAAGTGATATCAGAAATGCGTGGTTACGCAACTTCATGATTAAAGGGTATCGATATGTTTCAGTAATACCAACCTTACGAGGAATGCCATTAGATAGCACTGATATGTCATTCATTTTTAGCCACGAAGTAATGATTTTCCGAGTACAGCAAAACTTAGCTAAATGGTCTTCACGAATAATCAAACGGCTTTTTGATGTTATTGGTGCAACGCTAATTATAATAATAATATCACCACTTCTGCTGTATATTAGTAAAAAAGTTAAGCAAGACGGAGGGGCGGCAATTTATGGACATGAAAGAATTGGTAAAGATGGTAAGCCATTTAAATGTCTGAAGTTTCGCTCTATGGTCACAAACTCTAAGGAGGTTTTAGAAGAATTGTTGGCTAATAATCCTGATGCAAAAGCAGAATGGGATGAAACATTTAAATTGAAGAATGATCCTCGTATTACAAAAATAGGTCATTTTTTGCGAAAAACAAGTTTAGATGAATTACCTCAATTATTTAATGTTCTCAAAGGAGAAATGAGTTTAGTTGGGCCTCGTCCTATAATTACAGCTGAATTGGAAAGATATAATGAAGAGGTCGATTATTATTTATTAAGCAAACCGGGTATGACAGGATTGTGGCAAGTTAGTGGTAGAAGTGACGTTGATTATGAAACAAGGGTCTATCTGGATGCTTGGTATGTAAAGAATTGGTCAATGTGGAACGATATTGCAATTCTCTTTAAAACAATTGGTGTGGTTATAAAAAAAGATGGCGCATATTAATGTTTTAAGGAGTGCTACCATGAAAATAATTATCGTCAACTCGTTATATTATCCTTATAAGTTTGGTGGGGCGGAAGTTTCTGTGCAGTTACTTGCAGAAGGTTTAGTCGCCAGAGGCATTACAGTTAAGGTAATAACTTTAAATAATAAAAAGGAAATAGAACGTTTCAATCATAACGGAGTAGAGGTGGTATCCTTCCCTCTCCGTAACATTTATTGGCCGTTTGATAAAACAAATTATACTAAGATAAAAAAAGCGATTTGGCATGTAAGAGATTATTTAAAAAATCCTATCGTTGAAATGGTTCAAAAAGAAATCTCAAATGACAACCCAGATATTATACATACAAATAACCTTGCTGGCTTTTCAGTTGGTATCTGGGATTTAGCTGAAGATATTAAATCTCCATTGATCCATACAACGCGTGATTATTACTTATTCCATCCTAACTCTACACTTTTTAAAAATGGAGCGAATATGGACATAAATAATAGCTTCGTTAAGTCATACTCATGGTATAAAAAGAAGAAGAGCCAAAAAATAGATGCAATGGTTGGCATCAGTAAATACATTAGTGATTTACATAAGGAAAATGGTTTTGCGGGTAAAGCAACGCATACACATATATATAATCCAATAGAAAAAGTAAATATTAGAAAAAAAGCTTGCAATAAGCTAACTATTGGCTTTTTGGGCAGATTAACAACCGAAAAAGGATTTGATGTCTTTATTGAGTATGCAGTCAAGTATAAAAATAATTTTAACTTTATTGCAGCAGGCGATTTTGCATCCACTAGTAATTCTGATGTTTTGAGGAAGGATGCAATTAATTGTGGCATTGTGTTAAAAGGATTTATACCTATTGATGAACTTTTTTCTGAAGTGGATGTGCTTCTCCTTCCTACAAAATGGAACGAACCTTTCGGTCGTGTTGTTGCAGAAGCCGCTGTTAGTGGGATTCCAGTGTTCGCCAATTTAACAGGCGGAATTAAAGAGATATCCGAAAAATTCCCATGGGTTAAAGATATCAGAGATTTTAATGCAGAAAGTATTAATTTATTATTTAAAGGTACCATTCATGAAGTGTCAAATCCATTTGATAAAAGCAAAATAACTGATGAATATTTAAGCCTTTATAGTAAGGTATTAAAAGAACAATAAGTATATTTTTAAAGATGGAGGATAAATGCGTAGAATATTAATGGATATGAGATGGGAAGGGACTGGTGGAATAGGGACTTTTGCAAAGGAAATCAATAGAATTAATCGTTATGAGACGCCTGGTTTTTCTGGCAAGCCTTATTCACCTTTTGATCCTATAAAAACAGCGCTTAGGTTAATAAAGAAAAAAAACAGTGTTGTTTTCTTCCCAGGATTTTTACCACCTCTTTTTTCATTAGAACCATACGTATTTACTATACATGATTTAAACCATTTAGATCGCCAAGATAACTCAAGTTTTTTTAAAAAAGCTTTTTATAATTTCATCATTAAGCGCGGTTGTTCAAAATCGAAATTCATTTTTACTGTTTCAGAATTCTCTAAATCAAGAATAGTACAGTGGTCAGGGCAAGATCCATCAAAAATAATCAACGTTGGTAACGGTGTTGCTGAATGCTTTACACCGGAAGGTGAGAAGAAAAATTTCGGGTTTAAATACTTGCTGTGCGTGAGTAATCGGAAAACACATAAAAATGAATATAATACTATTTTAGCGTTCAAGAAGTCCGGGTTATATAATGAATATAAACTGGTGTTTACTGGATCTCCAAATGAAACTATTTCAGATTTTATAGAACATCATGGCTTGACGGAATCCGTCCATTTCACTGGGTATTTAAAGGATGATGAACTACCGCTTTTATACAGAGGAGCAGCAGCTTTAGTATTTGTTTCTTTTTATGAAGGGTTTGGATTACCAGTGATAGAAGCCATGGCAAGTGGTATCCCAGTCGTAACGTCAAGGACAACTTCTTTGGGTGAGGTGGCAGGTGATGCTGCGTTATTGGTTGACCCAGAAAATATAAATGAAATTGCGGATGCTATAAATCAGATTATTTTAGATAATAATTGTCGGCAGCAACTTGTAAATAAAGGATTAATGCAGGCAAGAAAGTTTACGTGGGAAGAAGTTGCACGAAAAGTTGATAATCATCTCCGACGTATTAAATGATTTAAAAAACATATACTTAATCATAGTATTCTTTACTAGTTGTAAAACATATAATGGCAATATTAGACTCACATGTCGTAATTGATGTATGTTTTATAATACTTATGATGTATATTTCTGGTTAAAATGATATGAAGCGACCCTTCATTATCAATGTATTGAGGTTATTCATGAGCAAGGATTTAAATGTTGGAATTGTCGCGGATTGGCTTGTGACTTATGCGGGCTCAGAGAAAGTAATAAAAGAGTTTATAGAATTATATCCTAATGCTAGCTTATATTCAGTAGTTGATTATTTATCAGAAAGCGATCGACAATTATTTAATGGTAAAAGGGCAACCACAACGTTTATACAGAATATGCCTTTTGCTAAGAAAAAATATCAAAAATATCTACCGTTAATGCCATTAGCAATTGAACAACTTGATGTTTCCAAACATGACATAGTTTTGTCCAGCAGTCATGCTGTATCCAAAGGAGTATTGACGGGGCCTGATCAACTCCATATTAGCTATGTTCATTCTCCTATACGATATGCTTGGGATTTACAACATCAGTATTTGAAAGAGGCTGGAATGGATTCTGGAGTTAAAGGATTATTAGCAAAATGGCTATTGCATAAAATTAGGATATGGGATCATCGTACTTCCAATGGAGTTGATCATTTTATTGCAAACTCCAAATTTATTGCGCGAAGAATAAAAAAAGTTTATGGACGGGAAGCTGATGTAATATATCCACCTGTTGATGTGGAGCGCTTTTCATTATGTGAGTGCAAAGATGATTATTATTTTACAGCCTCCAGAATGGTTCCCTATAAGCGAATGGATCTTATAGTCGAAGCCTTTAGCCATATGCCTGATAAAAAGCTAGTTGTTATTGGTGATGGTTCTGAAATGGATAAAATCAAGTCTAAAGCTACAAAAAATATTGAAATTTTAGGATATCAGCCTAATTCAGTAATGCAAGAACATATGAGGCAAGCGAAAGCTTTTGTTTTCGCTGCTGAAGAAGATTTTGGCATTACCCCTGTAGAGGCTCAAGCCTGTGGAACTCCAGTTATTGCCTTTGGTAAAGGTGGGGCACTTGAAACGGTCAAAAGTAATGTAACAGGGATACTTTTTGAGAGACAAGAAATCTCATCTATTATTGATGCTGTAAACAAATTTGAACTTAATCAAGATAGAATCTCATATATGGAATGTAGATTGAATGCTGAAAAATTTTCTGTGCCAAGATTCCAAAACGAAATCTCAGCTTATATCTCTGAAAAATACAAGTTATTTGAAGATTCCAGAAATAAATAATTTATGCTTTATATAGAGATAGTATTATGAATGAGGCAATAAAAGCTATTGAATACGAAACCATTAACACTAGAAACTATACATCCGTAAAATTACTTATATTCATTATCGCACTTTCTTGTCAATTAACAGACATTACGATCGGCCCTGTGAAGTTTTGGGAGCTTCTGGCAATAATTTTTTTTCCATTCTTTATAAGGCGTGTTGAGAAAAAAATGCTATGGTTTTTACTTGCATTTACTATTCTTCTTTTGCTATCAATATTCAAAGGTATGATTAGTTCAATTCATTATGAGTACTTCTCTACCTTGAAAAGCAAGTATAGTATTTCTCTGGTGCGTTACGTAGAACTTATATTATGCTTAATAGTAGCGTTAATACCGTTCAATTTGATAAAAAATAAAAGATTAGACTTTGATTATATTGTTAAAAAGTTTCTCACTTATAATGTATTTCTCACGATCATTATACTCCTTCTTTATGCCATTGATATTGTCTTGAAAACTTCACTGGTATCGTATGGTAGTACTTTTAGATTGAGAGGGTTTTACGTCGAAGGTGGCCCATATGGGCTTTACATAGCAACTTTGATTTTTCTCGAACTAACATTTTATAAAAGAAAAATAATTACAACTTTCTTTCTTATTGCACTATTATTAACGCAGTCTAAAGCTGGCTTTGTTGCTTTCTTTGTTTTTTTATTTTTTATACTTTTCCAAAATAATAGATTTTTAAGTGGCTTTTTGAATCCCAAGAATATATTTCGTTTTTTTATGACGATTTTAATAGTAGTTTTAATTGGGGTTGGTGCCACTTATAAGATTGCTAACAATTATTATCAAGATATACAGAACATTGATGAAGAAATTAAGGGCAGAGAAAATGATTCATCATTAGTAATGGGTAGGATTGCTGCCACGGATATTGGTCCAAGAATTTTACAGGATAATCCATTTTTAGGTGTGGGATTAGGTGCATATTCCTTAGTTCGTAATAATGTGAATTATCGTGGCTCTTTTCCTGTCGTGACAGGATGGGATCTAACTGGATTGGGAGGCTTTTTTAATTTATTAGTAGAAAATGGTGTAATCGGTTTATTGATATTTATTTTTGCAATAAAAAAATATTTTAAGTTGGACAAAATAGGAATATATTTCCTTCTGCTTTTTTGTGTGCCTTTTATTTTCGGTGCTCAGCTTTATATGATTTATCCTTGGTTGTATTTAGGGTTGTATTATGCTTTTAAGAAGAGTAGTTAAGCTGGTAAAGAAAATGATTTTATCGATTAATATCGAGAGGGGAAAATGGGCATATCAAGACGACAACTTTTTAACTTTATAGCCCCGCTAGGTACTTTATCTTTTTTGATGCCTGGCACATCGAGGGCTAAAATAGATAACGGCGCAACTCTCTCAAATGAAAAAGATTTAACAAATAGTAAAACTTATCTAGCTAACCGTGTTTCTGTATCGCCGATTGATTTTGGCGCAGTGTCAAATAATGCTGATATAGATCACACAGAAATTATTTTGAGGGTAATTAAATTTGCGGAACAAAATAATAAAGCTGTTGATTTGAGAGGTGGGCCATGGAGGATTACTCGTGCACTAGATTTTACAAATATTAAACAGATTATTGTTGACTGGACAGGACGATTAATAGTAAATCCTAATTCATTTAAAGACGAAAACGGTTATGTTGTATATATTGGTGTACCAGGCAGTAATGTCAAAAATGGCCGAGCGATATATACTTCTATAGTTGGAGTATTATTAATTATCTCCGAAAACCGTGATGCTACCCTTAATGGTGTATTCATTAAGGGTAACTTTTTGACTATAGATAGCATTAGAGCAATTAATTTTAACGGTACTGGAATTCATATTTCTGCGACTTGGGACTCAACAATCCAAAGTATTTCGGCTGAACGTTGTGGAAATGTTAAGAATTTTCAACTACGGATAGAGCCGGGTGGTGATACTTCGAATTGTTTATTTATTGGAAGGATACAGAGCGAAAGGGCCTACCATAAATGTTTAGAAATTAAGTGCATACGTTCAGTTATTAATACTATCCACGCCGAGAGAACCTTAATTCAGACAGACGATGATGGCACGAAGCCCTTAATCTCAGGTTTAAAGTATGTAAATGTCTCTATTCAAATTGGAAACTCAACAATTAATCAGATGATATATGACAATGTTTCCGATAAAGTTGCCACGAGTCAGGTTTTTAGTTCTGTAGTAATAAATCTTGATCAATCCTCGATGAGAGATGGTCAATTTAACACCAGTCATGTTGTATCTAATTTCGGTCGTAATTCAGCATTTGAAAATTTTGCTGTATATCAATTTTTCTCTGGTAAAGGAGTTAGAGATTCTAGTTTTAGTAATTTTAAAGTTAAAAAATCTTTTTTGGCTAAATCAAATATAAGAATTATTGGTGGCAACATTAAAAATTTATCTTTAGCGAAAGATGCTGAAAATATTTTATTGAATGGTTGCAATATTTCCTCTGTATTATTAGGGGAAAAGATGACCAATATTTTTTTTGCAAATTGCACATTTGCCAAATCAGCCGAGATCAGCGATTCGCCTACTGCAAACTATGATCATTTAAATCTATCTAACCCAGTCATTTTCTCAGACTGTACTTTCAAAGGTCTGGTATCTGGTGTTGATATCACTCCTTTAAGTATCAGAGGTGGTAATATTAGAGAGGTCAATTTAAAGAGTAATTCACGCGTTTATTTTGAAAACGTTTCGATTGGCAGTTTTAGTTATATAGGTAGACCTTTATTTACCACAAGAAATTGTTACATTGAAAAATTGGTTTCATGGTCGCAGCCTTCAAATGATGTTTATCAGCGGGGCATGACCACTGAAATTTCCACTGATGAAGGGATAACTCAATATATCTATAAAAGTCCACAAGTAGGCTGGGTTAAAATTGAATGAATTCAAGATTATAAAAATAATAAACTTGCTAAATATTTTTTTTAATATTACTTCAGACTACATATTTTCTCATTTTTCTTTCAGTACTTGGGGTAAATTTCTTTCACTTCTTAAAACGATTCCTATCATTGAGTTAAATATTTATGAGCTTAAAAGAGAAGACTGTTAGAGGCGCAAAATGGTCTGCTATTACGACAATTGCAAGTATCGCTATATCATTTCTCCAAATAACTTTGTTAGCCCATATTCTTGCGCCACACCAATTTGGTATACTCACTATATCATTGCTGATTATTATGGTTGCAGATACAATTTCTGATTTCGGAATATCTAATTCAATAATACAGAAAAAAGAAATATCGAATTCAGAGTTAACAACCTTATATTGGATAAACGTCTCATTAGGTATTTTTGTATTTGCTGTCGTTTTCTTATTTAGTAGACAGATCTCTTTGCTATTTAATCAACCTGATGTCAAAGAATTGATTCAAACACTTGCTTTTGCATTTTTAATCATTCCGCATGGACAGCAGTTTAGAGCGCTTATGCAAAAGGAGCTTGATTTTACGAAAGTGGGGATCATAGAAACTTTGTCTTTGATCATTGGTTTTACTGTGACTTTAACTTCAGCTTATGTATACCCATTCGCGATAACGGCGATATGGGGATACCTCTGTATGTCATTATCTCGTACTCTTATGTTTTCTATTGTTGGTAGAAAAATATACAAGCCATCCTTCAGCTTTAAATTACAAGGGATATCATCTAATCTAAAATTTGGTGCTTTTTTAACAGCAGATGCGTTGATTAATCAACTTAATTCAAATATTGCTACTATCGTTCTATCGCGTTCTCTGGGAGCTATAATTGCAGGGGGATATAATCTTGCTAGCAATGTAGCTGTAGTTCCACCGTCTCGCCTTAATCCAATACTGACAAGAGTTCTTTTCCCAGCATTTTCAAAAATACAAAATGATAATGAAAAATTAAAAACTAATTTTTATAAACTTTTGTCATTTGTCGGTTTGATTAACTTTCCGGCATTGTTGGGATTGTTAGTTGTTTCCAATAATTTTGTCCTTACTCTATTCGGTGAAAAATGGATATTCATTACACCCATTTTACAAGTTTTATGTGTCGTTGGGCTTTTACGCTCTATTGGAAATCCTATTGGTGCTTTGCTGATGGCAAAAGCTCGAGTTGATGTTAGTTTTAAATTTAACGTATTTAAATTCTTTCTTTTTATTCCTATGATTTGGTTAGGCGCAAAATTTGGAGGGGGAACTGGTGCCGCGTTAGGTTTTTTATTGGTGCAAGTGATAAACACCTGCTTAAGTTATTTTATACTTATTAAGCCGGTTTTAGGAAGTAGTTATCGTGAATACATCATGAGTATACTTCTTCCCTTAAAAATGACGTTGCCTACTATGCTAACTGCATGGTTGGCAGGATTATTTAGTTTATCCGGTTCTCCGCTAATAACATTAGTTATACAAATTATCGTTGGTATAGTGACATTTAGTATGACATTGATTTTCAGCAATAATCAATTTGTTTCCGAAATGAAGTGTTATATTGTTAAAAACCCTAAAATTAGAAAATTTATTAGAGCGTAAATAATATGCATCCTATGATTGCTTTGAAGAAGAAATTAGACGTTATAGAGAAAGTTGTTCCATCAGGGAGTCGTGTTATTTATTTAGATATCCCATTACATCTCAATGTCGGAGATTTGTTAATTTATAAAGGTACTGAACAGTTTTTTCGGGAAAAGAAATATCAAGTATTGGCTAGACGTACTGATAAAGGTAGTTTAAAATACGTCCAGTCTTTAAGGAGCCTACCAGAAGATGTTATTATACTTCTGCATGGAGGTGGAAATTTTGGGGATTTATATCCAAAACATCAAATTTTACGTGAAGAAGTAGTCAAGGCGTTTCCAAATAATAAAATCGTTTACCTGCCTCAGACGGTACATTTTAAAGATCAGCAAGCTTTGAACGATTCAGCAAAAATAATACGTAAACATAAAAATTTGACTATCTTTTGTCGTGATCTTAACAGCGAAAAATTGCTTAAAGAGAAGTTTTGCGATAATGTTATTATGTGTCCAGACATGGCTCACTCATTATGGCAAATTTTCCCTAGGCAAAATAAGACTCAAGTTGCTCGCGATACGCTATGGATGTTACGCAAAGATATTGAGAAAACCGATCTATCAGGCCTTAGTGATGCTCCTGAATCTTCTATGTATGAGGATTGGGAAGATATTTGCTCGAATAAGGATCGTTTTATAATGAGAGCTCTTGTCAAAGCTGAACGCATAAATAATATCGCTGGAAGATACATTATCCCTACGTCCCAGCTCTGGGGGAATTATACTGATCAGCTTGTAAAACGTGTCAATGAATACTTCCTTTCTCATAAGATTGTCGTTACTTCAAGGATGCATGGCCATATTTTATGTTGCCTTCTTGATATGCCAACTAAACTTCTCGATAATTCCTATGGGAAAAACTCTACATATTACGATGCTTGGACGCATACCGTTCCTAATTGCGAGTTAGTTAAAGTATGAACAGCATCAATATTCCCACTGTTTCGGTCATCATCCCCGTATACAATGTAAAGGATTATGTTTTACAAGCAATTGACTCTGTTATAAATCAAAAGGTTAAACCCTTTGAAGTTATTATCGTTGATGACGGCTCTACTGATGGTTCTGGCGATATCATTGACGCTAATTATGGCCAAATCCCTTTTGTAAAAATTATTCATACAATTAATCAGGGGTTGGGACAAGCACGTAATGAAGGCACAATGTTGGCATCCGGCGAGTTTATCTATTATTTCGATTCAGATGATTTATTAATGCCGGATCTAATAAGCGATTTCATTAAAATCTATAAAGAAAATCCATGCATCGATGTATTTGCATTTTCTGCTGAATCATTTTCTGATGAAAGTACATCAGATGCAAACATTCAAAAAGATAAACTGCCTGTGTATAAACGTACAATCGAAGGCGTATATGATACTGGTTGTAATGCTTTTGTAAAACTATCTCAAAATGGAACTTTTTTTCCTAATGCTTGGCTTTACATTTTCAAAAAAAGCCTTCAAAGCGATAATAATTTATTCTTTAAAAGAATTATTCACGAGGATGAGGAATTTACTCCCCGTTTATTTCTTAAGGCTTCCTTAACAGTTATAACTAATAAGAAGTATTTCAAGCGACGAGTGCGAGCAGGCTCTATAATGCAAACTTCTCGTTCAGAGAAAAATATCATAGGTTATCTTGAGAGTATAAATACTTTGGTGGAACTAAAAAATAATTCAACCGGGTTATGTGAAAAATATCTTAATGTAAGAATTAGACAGAATATTGTACATATTTTTTCAATATTAAAGCAATCTAATATCACTTTAAGCCAATCCACTAGTGAGTCACTTGCCAAAGTTCTTAAAGGAAACACTGATTCGTTAGTATTTATAGCTAAGTATAACGTTTTTATTTATAAAGTCGCTAAATACTTCTTAAAAAGAATTGGATTCATTGTATAAAGTCAAACGTTACGATATATAATTGTTGAAACCTTACAATTGTTCATTATGTTATCCCTATTAATGAGTAACACAATTTCAACCTATGCTCTTCAATCATTTTGCGCTAACATATTCATCACATTTAAGCTGCGAACAGTCGCAGTGACCACACCTGACAGGAGTATGTAATGTCCAAGCAACAGATCGGGGTTGTCGGTATGGCAGTGATGGGGCGTAACCTTGCGCTCAACATCGAGAGCCGTGGTTATACCGTCTCCGTTTTCAACCGCTCCCGTGAAAAGACCGAAGAAGTGATTGCCGAGAATCCAGGCAAGAAACTGGTCCCTCATTATACTGTGCAAGAGTTTGTTGAATCACTCGAGACTCCGCGCCGTATCCTGTTAATGGTGAAGGCGGGTGCAGGCACTGACAGTGCCATCGACTCTCTGAAGCCTTACCTGGATAAGGGTGACATCATCATTGATGGTGGTAACACCTTCTTCCAGGATACTATTCGTCGTAATCGCGAACTTTCTGCAGAAGGCTTTAACTTCATTGGCACCGGTGTGTCCGGCGGTGAAGAGGGCGCGCTTAAAGGTCCTTCTATCATGCCTGGTGGTCAGAAAGAAGCTTATGAGCTGGTTGCGCCAATTCTCAAGCAGATTGCCGCAGTTGCAGAAGACGGTGAGCCGTGCGTAACCTATATCGGTGCGGATGGTGCTGGTCATTATGTCAAAATGGTTCACAACGGTATTGAATACGGCGATATGCAGCTGATTGCTGAAGCCTACGCTTTACTGAAAGGTGGCCTGGCGCTTTCTAATGAAGAGCTTGCGCAAACTTTCACTGAATGGAATGAAGGTGAGCTGAGCAGCTATCTGATTGACATCACCAAAGACATCTTCACCAAAAAGGATGAAGAGGGTAAATACCTGGTTGACGTGATCCTTGATGAAGCAGCAAACAAAGGTACCGGTAAATGGACCAGCCAGAGTTCTCTGGATCTGGGCGAACCGCTATCGCTTATCACTGAGTCAGTCTTTGCTCGCTATATCTCCTCCCTGAAAGACCAGCGTGTTGCTGCTTCTAAAGTTCTTACCGGGCCGCAAGCGAAGACTGCTGGTGATAAAGCAGAGTTCATTGAGAAAGTTCGTCGCGCTCTCTATCTGGGCAAAATCGTCTCTTACGCTCAAGGTTTCTCCCAGCTCCGTGCTGCGTCTGATGAATATCACTGGGATCTGAACTACGGCGAGATTGCTAAAATCTTCCGTGCAGGCTGCATCATCCGTGCTCAGTTCCTGCAAAAGATCACTGATGCCTATGAGCAGAATGCGGGCATTGCCAACCTGCTGCTGGCGCCTTACTTCAAGCAGATCGCCGATGATTATCAGCAAGCGCTGCGCGATGTGGTTGCTTACGCAGTGCAGAATGGTATTCCGGTTCCAACCTTCTCTGCGGCTATTGCTTACTACGATAGCTATCGTTCCGCTGTTCTGCCTGCTAACCTGATTCAGGCTCAGCGTGATTATTTCGGCGCGCATACATATAAGCGTACTGATAAAGAAGGCGTATTCCATACTGAATGGCTTGATTAATTCGTGATAAAACAGCCTGGCAAGAGCCAGGTTGTTTTTTAATGGGGTAACACGGAATCTAATTTCAGTTTTTATTAGAAAATATAAGATTTATATTCCATCCGAAATGTTTTTAATCTTTCTTCTTTTGCAATTTTATCAAAATTTGCAAAAGAAGAAGTCATTACTTCCATAACGTCATATTTAATATTTCATTTTATTAAGGATTTTATCATGTTACTTCCTGTGATTATGGCGGGTGGCACCGGTAGCCGCCTGTGGCCGATGTCCCGTGAACTCTATCCAAAACAGTTTCTCCGACTGTACGGGCAGAACTCCATGTTGCAGGAAACCATCTCGCGCCTCTCCGGTCTGGATACCCATGAGCCTATGGTTATCTGCAATGAAGAGCACCGCTTCCTGGTGGCTGAACAGCTGAGACAGCTCGGTAAACTGTCGAAAAATATCATCCTCGAGCCGGTGGGCCGCAACACGGCACCGGCCATCGCCCTCGCGGCGCTGCAGGCCACGCAGAATGGCGATGACCCGCTGATGCTTGTCCTGGCAGCGGACCATATCATCAATAATCAGCAGGTCTTCCACGACGCCATTCGCGTCGCGGAGCAGTATGCGCAGGCTGACCATCTGGTCACCTTCG